>JBFMGN010000748.1:0-2390 GCA_040752435.1 Spirochaetota bacterium | reverse complement strand
GTTATCCTGCCCGGTTGACCGTCACGCAAGACCGGCGTGAAGCCCTGGAAGGAGCCGACGGAGTTCTCTGTACAATTCTTGCGGGAAAAGTGGCCGTATGGAGGAAGGATATCGAAATCCCCAAAAAATACGGCATAGACATCAATATCGGGGATACCAGGGGACCGGCGGGAATATTCCGGGCTTTGCGGACCATCCCGGTTATGCTTAATATCTGCCGGGATATGGAGAGAGTCTGCCCCTCGGCCACGCTACTGAATTACACCAACCCGATGGCTATGCTTTGCAAGGCGATGCAGGCTTACACGGATATCAAAGTAACAGGGCTCTGCCATAGTGTCCAGGGAACGGCCGCTATGCTGGCACGCTGGATCGGCGCAGAGGAAAAAGACATCACCTATCTCTGCGCCGGGATCAACCATCAGGCCTGGTTCCTGAAGTTCGAGCGGCAAGGGGAAAACGCCTACCCCCTGATCCGGGAGGCAATAACAAGCAGAAAAGACATCTATTATGAAGATCCGGTGCGCAACGAAATGTTCCTCCACCTGGATTACTATGTAACCGAATCCGGCGGGCATAACTCCGAATACAATGCCTGGTTTCGCAAACGGCCGGACCTGATCGAAAAATACTGTCACAGCGGGACAGGCTGGAATCCAGGCACACACGCCTATATTGTCAAGGAATACCTGAGGCAGGAGGATACCTGGCGGCAGGAGATTGAAGCGGAATTGTCAAAACCGCCGGAACTTAAGCAGGGACAGGAGTATGCTTCCAGTATCTTCAACGCCCTCTTCGGTGACGGACAGATGTTCAAGTTCAACGGGAATGTCAGGAACTTCGGGTTGATCGAGAATCTGGCAACCGGATGCTGCGTTGAGGTTCCAATCCTCGCCTCCCGTTACGGGCTGGAGCCGCTCCGGGTCGGTCCTCTGCCGGCCCATCTGGCAGTTCTAAACAATACCAACGCCGGGTGTGAAGACCTGGCCGTAGAAGGGGCGGTCGAAGGGGACCGCCGGAAGATTTTTCACGCAGTGGCTTTAGACCCTCTGACTTCCGCCGTGTTAAGCCTGGAAGAAATTCAGCGCCTGGTGGATGAAATGTTTGCCGCCAACCGGGAATGGCTGCCTTAAGCTCCGGGGACAGATATGAACCGGGATGAGATTTGGATGACAGCCGCCGCGGTATGGAAAGAAGACTCAAGCTGTCTTGAAAGCTTGATTCATTCAATCGACCGAAACTCTTTTATCCGCTGCGTTGAGACCATAATGAATTGCCCGGGGAGAATCGTAACAACCGGCGCGGGAACGTCCAGTGTTGCGGCGAAAAAGATCGCCCACACCCTTGCATGTATCGAGCGCCCGGCCTTCTTTCTATCCCCGGCTGACGCCGTCCACGGCGGACTAGGCGCAGTTAAGCCGGATGATGTGGCCATCATCATCTCCAAGGGCGGCGGAACCGCTGAAATAGTGAATCTCATTCCGCCGCTTAAGAAAAAAAAGGTCTTCATCCTCGGTGTTACCGGGAATGAGGCTTCAACGCTCGCCAGGG
Organism: Spirochaetota bacterium; assembly: GCA_040752435.1. Classification (GTDB taxonomy): domain Bacteria; phylum Spirochaetota; class Spirochaetia; order SPDA01; family JBFMGN01; genus JBFMGN01. Next base: position 839 of record JBFMGN010000748.1, on the reverse strand, counting down.
AGAGCGATCTTCTGGTAAAGGTGAAGGTGGAGCGGGAAGCAGATCCCTTCGACCTGCTGGCCACCACCAGTACGATAGCAGTCATTGCCTACTTTGACGCCGTATGCATAACGTTGATGCACCTTACCGGTTATACCAAAGAGCAATTCGCCCTGATCCATCCGGGTGGGGCGGTGGGGGAAAAACTGCAACAAGCTATCAAGTCTGGTTAATTCATTGCCCGCATCGGCAATTATCCACTATTCTTTTTTAACCATCCGGATAAAATTAAAGGTAACGCCCTCAAGTATGGAAAGGTGGACTTTATCGGTTTGTCTTTCTATTATGTGCAAGGTCTGCTCATACCTGCTTCCAACGGGTACAACCAGTCTTCCTCTTTTGGGTGACAACTGACTCACCAGGTTTTTAATGTCATTTATATTCGGAATTGAGGCTGCAACGATAATCCCTTTAAACGGCGAATATTCTTCCAACCCGTTCCGGCCGTTTCCCCAATAGAGTTCAATCTTTTCCCGGTTAAGGAAATACGTTTTAATTCTATTAAATCTTTTAATACCGTCTTTTCTTCTTTGCTTGTTTTTTAACTGCTTATCGATTTTGTAACCCAGATTTACCAGAATTCTATTAGCCTTCTCCGCCGTCTGTTTATCGATTTCTATGGTAAAAACCTTCACGCCCATTTCGGCCAGAACCGCCGCCTCATAACCGGTGCCGGTACCTATTTCAAGCACCTTATCGCCGCTCTTAAGGCCGGCATTAAAAATCATTTCGGCGATAACAGACGGCGCGGACGTGGTCAACCCTCCTATAGTTGGAAAAGCCTTATCGGTATATGCAAG
>JBFMGN010000747.1:0-2391 GCA_040752435.1 Spirochaetota bacterium | reverse complement strand
ATGCAAATCAGTTGTTTTTCAAAGATGTACAGAGTATTAAAATTTACCGACTATGATTCGCAGGATTCGGTGTTATTCAGCGGTGACGGCAGCCAGGAATGGAAAGCCATCGAACCGGAAACCATGATTGAAAGTTTATATGGAGCCGTATGCCCTCAAAAACCGGTTGCATTGGTTCACCCCTTGCCGAAGGAGCGGAAATTCCGGACAGCGGAGACCCAAAAACCGACTGAACCAAATCCGTCAGCCTATGCAACGCCATCAATAAAAGAAGGCTACTCGATTCAGATTGGTGCATTTAAGAGCAGACAGAACGCGCGGTACATTTCACAGAAATTCCAGAAAAAAGGTTACAATTCCCGTATTTATAAGGGCAAGACAAAAGACAACAGAATCCTCTATAAAGTATTAATCGGAAATTACCAGTCCAAGGAAGAAGTAACCAACTTGGCTCATGAGATCAAGTCAAAAGAAAATATTAATGTATATATTTATCGTCAGCCACCGCTTTCCAACTGAGGCTCTTTGCCGTTATAAGAATTCTCTCTATGAAATTTTGATCAGGGATAGTTTGGACTTCGTTCTGTCTATCAGGTACTCTATGTCTTTTTTGTGATGAGAGGGCAGCTGGTCTTTCTCCTGCTCAAGGTAGGTGATGTCCTAAAATACCTGTAAAAAGAGAAGGCTTCGGTATATCCTTTTAAATCGCAACATTTAGAAAGGAGATTAGACCGAAGCCTATGAAAAAGATACCACCGAGTGAGAGAATACGCAAGGAGATTGATGAACTGCTGCAGGAAGGTGCGACGGGCAACCTTCTGGGAAGGGTGCTGCACGAGGGCATGAGGCTTATAGTACAAGAGTTGTATGAAGCAGAAGCGACGGATTTTTTGGAGCGAGGCCATTACGAACGTCGTGGTGGCAGAGATTTTCGTGGATACAGAAACGGCTATGAACCGAGGAAAATAAAGACGGCTGAGGGAGTGCTTGAGGTAGAGCTCCCGCAAGTGCGGGATACTGTGGAGCCGTTTGTATCAAAACTGAAGATGTTCTTAAGGGGCAACACGGGATGTTTGGAGAAACTGGCGGCGGAGATGTATGCCAGAGGGCTGTCGGTACGTGACATTGAAGATGCTCTGATTGAAGGGACCGGGGATATGGTTTTGTCGAAATCCTGTGTTTCGAAGGTAACAGACATTCTGTGGGAGGATTATGAACGATTCCGGCAGCGAGATCTCTCGGGGTATGAGATCGAGTACTTATTTTTGGACGCTATCTACGAGAGTGTGCGGAAACTTGCCGGGATAAAAGAAGCGATTCTGGCAGCCTGGGGAATCCAGCGCGATGGCAGAAAGGTATTACTGTCTCTGGGTTTGGGGAACAAGGAAAGCTATGACAGCTGGCTTGAGTTTCTCCGCGATATGGTTGGCAGGGGATTGCGCGTACCTCTTTCGATAAATAGTGATGGTGCTCCTGGGGCAATCAAGGCAATAGAGGTGATGTTTCCGAAATCCTTGCGCCTACGTTGCTGGGTGCATAGGATGGCTAATCTGTCACAGAAAGTACCGCCGGTACTGTGGCCGGAGTTGAAGGCTGAGATAGTTGAGGTCAGGGATGCATCGAGTTATAAACAGGGGAAGAAGCTCGCTGAGAGTTTTATTGAGAGACATAAGAGGACGTATCCGTCACTGATCTCTTGCTTCAGTGAAGACCTTGAGGCGATCTTGGGGCATCTGAGGCTGCCAGTCCGGCATCGAAAGAGCGTGAGAACGACGAATTTGATTGAAAGGAGCTTTGAGGAGGAGCGAAGAAGAACCAAGATCATTCCCGGATTCTTTACGGAGCAGAGTTGTCTGAAACTCGTCTTTTCCGTTCTGATAAGAGCAAGTAAACGATGGAGGCGAATCGTCATGGACGAGATGGAGTTGAAACAGATCGATGCCATTAGGAAAGAACTGGGGCTCGATGCTCCCGTTCAACAAATGACAAAAATAAAGGTGACGGAGGCCATAAATGCGTGATACCAGGCCTTCTCGTTTTTACAGGAGAAAAAGGACTTGACCGAGTGAAATGTTTGAAGAGTTAGAATTTATCCTCAATAAATGTCCGGTAGGCTTAATTATTTTCGATCGTAAAATGGAAATCATTAACCGTAACAGAAAAGCCACGACCTTCCTCACCCGGTTTGAGTTGCCTGATGAGATAACAACCATCTGTAAAAGAATATTTGATGCTGTCGAAAGAGGAAAACTCAATGAGCTATTTCCAGGAGAGATTTATATTACAAAAAAGCTCGATGGTTCATCGAGCAACTGGATATTCAGATTATACATACAGGAAAAAGCAGATCCCCGTGTCTATCTTCTTATTTTTGAAGAAACTGTCTCTAAC
>JBFMGN010000746.1:0-2391 GCA_040752435.1 Spirochaetota bacterium | reverse complement strand
GAACTGCTCCGTGAGGGCGGAGCCGTTGTACAAGACATTTTTTGTGTTGTGGGTCTGCCGTTCCTCAATTACGGCAAGAATTTTGAAGGGCTTAATATAACCACCCTGATTGAATACCATTCGGAATAAGGGAATTATCACCATACTAAAACCTATTGAAAAACAGAAAGGATTTCAATACTATTAATATTCGATACTGTTGTGTTGATTCCGTGCGAAACGAAGCTACCCAATATACTGGCCCTAGCCTCTTGCCCTCGAAGGGGGCTACCCAATATGCTGGCCCTAGCTTCTCGCACTTGAAGGGTGATACTACGCGCCTTAAGCTCGTAGTTCTATTGTATTACTTTTATATAGGTGGGATGAAATGGGTATAAGGGGAGAGGTTTTTTCTTCGAAAGCTTCATCTGGGAAGCGGACTTATTTTTTTAATGTAAAGGAAAATAGACATGGGGATCTATTTCTGAACGTGGTGGAAAGTAAAAAAAACGGTGAAGCGAACTTTGAAAGACATTCGATTATTGTTTTTAATGAAGATCTTGATGCTTTCCTGGCTGAATTTGACAAGGCTGTCAAATTCATGAGGAATAAAAAACCTGAAGACACTACCTATACAATCAAATAATGTCGCTTTAAAAATAACTAAAAGAGCAAAAGGCCGGTAAACAAGGGTGTTTCTAAAAAGCATAGAGTTATTCGGATTCAAATCCTTTGCAGAGAGAAGCCGTATTGAATTCGAGGATGGGATCTCCGCTTTGCTTGGACCCAACGGCTGTGGAAAAAGCAATGTAGTGGATGCAATAAAGTGGGTTCTCGGAGAACAGGCGACAAAAGCATTGCGGGCCGAGAGGATGGAAGACGTAATATTCAACGGCACCGAAAACAGGAAACCCCTCAATGTTGCCGAAGTGACCCTCGTATTATCCGATACAGGGAGGATTTTAACTCTCGATATATCGGAAATTTCTGTTAAGCGGCGCCTCTATCGTTCGGGAGAAAGCGAATATTTTATCAACAATACCGCCGTCAAATTGAAGGAGCTTAAAGAACTTTTTTTTGATACGGGCATAGGAAAATCCGCATATTCCATTATGGAGCAGGGCAAGATAGACCAGATTTTGTCAAACAAACCTGAGGAGAGAAGGCATATCTTTGAGGAAGCTGCCGGGATTACGAAATACAAGGTGAAAGGCGCAGAAGCTGAACGGAAACTTGAAAAAACCGAAGAAAACATGCGTCAGGTTGAAAATATCCTGGGTGAGGTTAAACGGTCGTATGACGCTTTAAAATTGCAGGCGGATAAGACGATAAAGTACCGGGAATTAGTGAATCGAATGTTCGAGCTTGAACTAGACCTGCAACTGCTTCGTTTGAAAGATTTTCTTGAAGAAAAACATAAGAAAGAGCAGCAGCTTCTGGAAAAATCGAAAAATCGGGATGAACTTAAAAGGAAAATCGACGGCATTAATGAACTTCTCGAAAAGAATCTCGATGTTCTCAATGCTTTGGAATCCGAACTTATTGAAAGCCAGAAAAAGCTATATGGTTTAGATTTAAAGAAAAACAATAAAGAAAGCCAGATAATTCTCCTGGGTGAGCGCCATAAGGAAATCGAACGGCAAATTGAATTCAGTCAGGCGCGTGAAAGAGCCTTGAATGAAAAAATTGCATCTCTTGAAGGTCAGATAGACGACAAACGAAAACTGCATGAGGAATTCGTTGTAAGGATAGGTGAAATTGAAGGAAATATCAAATCTTTCGAACAGAATATAATTCACTCAGACGGCCGCATAAAAGAAAATGAGAAAGAGATATCAACAAAAGAGCGGGAAATTCATGAGCTTGAAAAAATGCAGGTCCGAATGCAGAACGAACTTAGAATGATAACCGATGATATAGTGACCCAACTGGATCAAAAATTGAAAGAAACAGGTTACTCTTACAGTGAACGTAGAACGACCGAAGCTTCAATCCAGAACACCCTCGATTCAATGAAAATTCTTATAAACGGTAAAATCAGGTTGATGGAAGATGCATTCAGGTTAGGCCAGACCGGCTCATCGGATTTGCGTAAAATTCTCGAAAGCTCAATCGCGGCATTGAAAGATAGTTTTACAGGGATTGAGAAGCTGATCAGTTTGTTTGAAAGCTACAGCAAAGCTATCCCCGCCTTTATCGACGAATTTCTGTCACCGGAAGGCATTATCACCAGGAAACGTGAAATCGACAGTAAAATCGAGGAGATCCTCACTGGAGTTTCCGACCGCCGCCATAAGGGCTCGCAACTCAGGCAGGATAATAAGGTCTTAACCGAAAAAATAGACGCCTACCGGAAAACACTGGAAGAACTCCGCCTTAATAAAGTCAGAGTGAAAACCCAGCAGTCCGGGC
>JBFMGN010000745.1:0-2394 GCA_040752435.1 Spirochaetota bacterium | reverse complement strand
ACCGCAAGAATTCGACCGAGACCTAAAGCTTTTTCAAAAATACGAAGAGGATGGGATAACGCCGAATGATTCCAGAGACCGAAAACGCTTAGAACTTGTTGGAAAACTTTTATACAATGAAAAATGGCTTGAGGTTAAAGATAAAATCCAAGAGGGCGCTTCCGCTATAAAAGCAGGGCGATCCTATAGCTTATTACAATCATCCACCCTTGACCGTCTGGATTCACCTTGTGAAAGATGTCAGAATAGGGCCACTTGCACAAAACCATGTAAAAAACTTAACGCGCTGATATCCGAAGAAATAAAAGATATATTTTATAGGGGAAAAGATTCGGAGATGAATACTGAAAATATCTTTGAGCGCGAACAAGCAAAAAATTACATGAGAAATAATAAAAACCTTCCATAAATTATCACCATTAAAAACCATGTCCTCTTAAAGTCCGGCTAAGTGCCGGATTTTTTTTGTGAAAAAAACTGGCAGGGGTTTTTTTCACCGTCCTTGAAGTAGAAAATAAAAAAATGGAGGGGACATGATCACGAAATTATTATTAGCGCGATTCTTGAAAGAAAGATCCCTGATTGACATCGAGCGGAAAACCGGAATCCACCTTGCCCGATTAGTTGATATTGATACCGGAAAAACAATCGCAACGGAAGAAGAAAAAAAGGCAATTGCCAAGGCGCTTGGACTTTCAGTCTCAACCGTTTTTCCTGGGAAGGGGAAGACGATATGGCAGCAATAAATCCGGCCTGGGGCAAGGTTAGATCGGCCGCCGCTTATGCTGGTGTCTCCACTGGAACAGCGCGATCTTGGCTGCGAGAGGGTTTGCCGTTTTCTCGCTTACCATCCGGAACGATCCTGGTTCGTTTTACCGATATTGATAATTTTCTTGCCCGATATCGAGAGGGTAATAAAGTCGATATTTTGGTTCAGGAAATTATTGAGGGGTTGAAATGATCCGGTGGGGGATTTCGCTGATTATAAGGATTATTATATTTTTTCCGTATACCCGACTCACTAGCCGGTGGGTGGATAGGTTTCAGGACTGGAAAAAACATGAATTTAAAACAAGGCGTTTTTAATTATTTTAAAACCGATTTCACTCCCTTCTATTCGAGATATCTTCCAAAGATTCAATCGAACGGAAATGGTCAAGCAATGGCTCTTTGTCCATTTCATGATGATAAAACTCCATCCTTCTCCATCGAAACCAGAACCGGGAAATACTTCTGTCATGGGTGCGGGAAGAGCGGAGATCCGATTCATTTCTACGCGAAGGTTAACGGCCTGGATCATAAGCGGGACTTCGGAAAAATCCTTTCCGGCATTGCTTCTGATTTCGGGATTGAGGGCGAACCGAAGCCGAAAGCCCGGATGGTGAGGGCTTATGATTACCGAGACGCTGAAGGGAACCTTCTTTATCAGGTATGCCGGATGGAGCCGAAGGACTTCAGACAGCGACAGCCGGACGGAAAGGACGGCTGGACGTGGAATCTAAAAGGGATCGAAACAGTTCTCTATCGTTTGCCGGAAGTGTTGAAGGCCGATGAAATCCTGATAGTCGAAGGCGAGAAGGACGCCGATAACCTTCAGGCTCTTGGTTTTATGGCAACGACTTGCCCAATGGGCGCCGGAAAATGGAAGGACTCTTACAGCGAGGTCTTAACCGGAAAACATATTGTTCTCATCCCCGACAACGATAATCAGGGCCGTGAACATATGATGAAGATAGCTCAAGCCTTAAACGGCAATGCTTCAAGCCTTAAGTGGCTGGATCTTCCGGGCTTACCGGTAAAGGGAGATGTTTCGGATTTCATTGAAATTCAACCAGACCGCGACACCGCTATGGAAAGACTTGCCATGATGGTGGAGAACGCAAAACCCTATGAACCACCTAAGAAGCGAACCGTTGACGATCTGATTATGCCGATAAGCCAGTTTGTGGAATTGGAGATTCCAAAACGTGAATCCTTCCTTTATCCCTGGCTAAAGGAGAATTCAATCGTTCTGGTTTCCGGGTGGCGTGGTGTCGGCAAAACCTTCTTTGCTCTTGGTCTTCTTAATTCTGTTTCCAAGGGAGAATCCTTCGGGCCTTGGTATTGCGATAAAGCGGTTTCATGTCTCTTCTTGGATGGAGAGATGTCGACCGATGATGACCGGGAGCGGATAGACCATTTAGGGCTGAATCCTGAAATTTTAATATATTCGGATCACCTGGCGAATCAATGGGGAATACCAAGGGCGAACTTGGTTTCTGAGAAATGGCGGTCAGAGATGAAGCGAATCTTGACGGTCAATAAAGTTAAGCTTTGGGTTCTTGATAACCTGGCAAGCCTGGCTGGCGGATTAGATGAGAACAGCAAAAAAGAGTGGGACCCGGTCAACCAATG
>JBFMGN010000744.1:0-2395 GCA_040752435.1 Spirochaetota bacterium | reverse complement strand
GTCTGGAAAGCGTGTATATTTCTATGTTTCAGTCCCCTATTCATCGGGGAAATGTCTGTAACTGGCTTCCGGCACCTTTGAAGGGTACATTGACGGCAGTTTCAGTCCCCTATTCATCGGGGAAATGTCTGTAACGATGTACCATTACCGGTTGCTGTACGCGCCGTCAGGTTTCAGTCCCCTATTCATCGGGGAAATGTCTGTAACTAATGCAGATTCGTATTGTTGTAGGGCGGATTTGGAAAGTTTCAGTCCCCTATTCATCGGGGAAATGTCTGTAACCGACCGTGAAACACTGTTGATAATGCCGATAAACATTGAATTTATCAGTATTGCAGGTATAATGGGAAGCGGGTAAATTCTCGAAGATGTGTTTCTTGCATGAAAAGTGGGGGTATCTGCGAAAATCAGGAGCAGTGAGCATAGTACGGGCAGGTTTCGGTGCAGTTATTTGATATGCCGGGGTCAATTTCATCATAGACCATCCTCATTTTTTCGTCACGCTCCTCGATGAACCATTGCCGCAGCTCGTCGCTGATGATATGGAAATCTTTATGAATATGAATGCGGTTGTTTTTAGATTCGCAGTAAACGATGCAGCCTATGTTAATAGGATACTCATAAACGGCTTCCATTACAAGAGCGTAACCGGTGGTGGCGAGGCGGTGAAAGTTTTGGGGGGAGCCGAATTTGAGATCCAGCAACATTGGCTCGGAGTAGACAAATGCATCGGCACTGAGATTTGGGCTCAAGCCAAGGAAGGTGCCATCCAGTCTCTGTTCTAAGACAAAAGGTACTACCTGCGCAGCGAGAGAATCTTCACCAATATAAGGTTGGCGGGACAGGATATCCTGGAGGCGGGAGGAGATGTGATAATATACATAATTATATAGCTGGTCTGTATATGCCAGGACTTCAGGGCTATTATCTTTGAGAGCTTTGGCGCGGATGTGGTATTCTTCGCGTATTTGGGAGAGTTCGGAGAGTATCTTTTCCGCTTCGGTGGGACCATACTGGTAAATCAGTTTCTTGGTGCGGACAAGGATGGATACTGTCAGTTCATGAAACAGAGAACCAAGCTGCATGGCCTGATTTGGCCGTGCTTTTTTCTTTTCCACCCGGTGGAGGAAGACATCACGTCCGCTTTGGCAATACTTGCCGGCAACCTGGTAAAGGGGAAGACGGACATCGTAGATTGGCTCAAGGGGAGGCTGATGCCAGTTCCAGCCTCGCAGCTCTTCGGCCACTCCAATTTCGCGGGATTTGGGGAGAAGCCCTTTTAGCAGTTTTTTTCTTTCATCATCACTCAGGAAATACATTTTATCACTCCAGGTCGGCGCAAAAGTTATGGAATTCGCAGTCGGTGCAACGCTGTTTTGAACGTACATAGCCCGGCATTCTTTCGCTTTTGGCTATGGTACGGATAGCGCTCAGCGTTTTTTTGACATGGTCCCGCATACCGGGCGTAATCTCCACCGGGATAGCAGTTTTAGCCGGAATCAGATAAAGGAACCCAAAGCGGACGGGCTTGCTGTATTTCTCTTCCAGGAGCATGGTGTATGCCGCCAATTGGTATTTCTGGTGAAGTCCCTTTTTACTCAGGCTGTGCTTGAAGTCGACCGGATAAACGTCACCGGTGGAAGTTGTTATCATCATATCCAGAACACCGTGGAGTCCGAGGCGTTCCGATTCCAGGAATACCTGGAAAGTGCGCTCGCCTTCCAGGATACCGTAAGCTTTAAGGCTTCTCCTCTTCTCCAGCCTATGGATCTCGACATGTTCCAGCCCACCGTACTGCATTTTACGGGTGACACGGCGTGGTACCGGCAGGGTGTAGTAGTAATAAAGGATGCGGGGGCAGTAGATATACTGCTTGAGGTCGGAAACACGCAAAGGCATCATTCTGCTTCCTCTTCCTTAGATCCCTGATTTATAATCTCGCTGCGCAGCTTCAGGTCTTTGTCGCAGAAGGGGTAAATCTGGATGTTCCCCTTTTTCCTGCCCAGGGTACGGCGTAACCGCTGGCGCAGTTCATCACGGCGGTTATGGTTGATGTCCCCCAGGAAGGCGCTGTACTGGATGCGTTGTAAGCCGTAATCTTTACAGGCTTCGCCAATCTTGTTTCTTATCTTATCATCGGGGATGTCGAAAATAACCAGGGTTTTCATTACCATCCACCCACAAAGGGCCGGTATTTAGCTTCACCCCGAACAAAGGAGGCAATGTTCCTGGCCTGGCGTTGGATGATTGTGGAAAAACGGTGTTTTTTGCCTTCGTAATTTTCGGTTGAATCAATTCTCTCTAATACTTTGTCCGCGAGAAGCTTTCTGGTTTCCGCGGAAAGTTTCCCTTCCTCCATATCCGGTTTAAATCCCTTGCTAAACATGGCAATGAC
>JBFMGN010000743.1:0-2396 GCA_040752435.1 Spirochaetota bacterium | reverse complement strand
GTATCTCGCCTTTACTCATTATTTTGGCGGCACCGGCCGTGAGAACATATACACTTCCCAGTATCGGGATCTTCAGGTCAAGATGCTTCCTTATATACATTATCATCTCTATTCTTTTTCGGGAGTCATAACCGAGCTGGGTAATTATAAAATCGGCGCCTGCGCGTATCTTTTTTTCGAGCTTTTTATACTGCATAATACTGGAGGCTTCCGTCCATTTAAAGGGAGACGCCACAGCGCCGATATAAAAATCGGTTCTTTCCAGCCTGACGCTTTTGGAACCGATCACGATTTCAAGACCGTTGTTCATCTCATTCAAGTAATAGATGGCATTAACCGCGTCGACATCAAATACCGGCTTCGGCAGTCCAAGGAAGCCCGAGATGGGGTAATCCCCCGTAATAACGAGAAGATTGGTGATGCCCGTCCTATTCAAGGCATAAGCCCGGGACTCTATTTCATTTCTGTTCATATCTTTGCATGAAAAATGAACGATCAGATCAACCCCGATTTGAAGTATCTCGCGGCCCAGTACATCGGCGGATAAGGCAGGGTTGCCCCCGGCGTTGTCGGTCAGGCTTAAGGCATGGATATCCGTTACATTCTTAACACCCTCGGCAAATTGAAGAATTTTTTCGATACTCTTGCCGGTAAAACCCCTGCCTGGAATCAGCTCGCAGGTAATGATAAAATCCTCTCCGGCTTTAAGCCCATCTCTGAACTTGATCATAACCACTCCCCGGTTGCCAAAACAACGTAAGATACATTATTAAAATACTAAGAAAATGTCAAAGTTGAAATTATAAATAGAGTTTTTTTCTTGTAACCGCTATTAGTACCTGGGATAGTACAATATGCTATTCCGCTGTAATTTCTTCGCAGGATGCTGTACCATTGCGGTCTAAGCCGCAATGGAAAAAATGACCTATTCAAGAATCAGAATATATACTATTCTTTATATAATCATAATTCTGGAGTTATACTATGAGAAATTTAAATGCAAACCAGGTAACCTGGCTGGAAGAAAACTTCAAACACAGAGTAACTGTAAGCCTAAGGGAAAGAAGCATGTACAGCCGCGATGCAGGCGCCCTGCCATCACTCATAAGACCTCTGGTAGGCAATACCATGCCGGCTGCGGTTGTACAACCAGTATCAGAAGAGGAGGTAGTAAAACTGGTTATGTGGGCAGGCAGTGAAAGAATTCCCTTAGTACCAAGGGGCAAAGCCACCTCCGGGTATGGCGGCGTGCTGCCCGTCAAAGGCGGGATTGTCGTAGACTTTAGCAGGATGACCAATGTTCTTGCCATAAACGGCAAAAGTGAAAACGAGCCAACGGTCGCGGTAGAACCGGGTATCTCCTGGAAAAAGCTGGACGAAGATCTAATAAAAGAAGGATTAACCCTCCGGCTATATCCGTCTTCCTACCCTTCCTCCACCGCCGGAGGGTGGCTTGCCCAGGGCGGTGCAGGTTTTGGTTCCTGGCAGTACGGGATGTTTGCAGAGAATATCGTCGAAGCACGGGCGGTTCTGGGAGACGGCCGTGTTAAAACCTTTTCGGGCAAAGAACTTCGGTTTTTATCCGAAGCCGAGGGTATTACGGGTATTATTGTAAGCCTTACTCTTAAGGTGATGCCATATTCCGTTATCCGGGTGAAGCTGATCGCCGTTGAAGAAAGCAGCCGGCTGGTTAATCTCCTTGAATTACTGAAGGCTCTGCCGCTGTGGTCGGTTTCTTTTGTGAACCCGGCTATGGTTCGGCTTTCCAACCAGGCGCCCTTAAGAACGCACCATGGCCATCCGGTTGAAGAACGGGTAACATTCCCGGAAAAATATCTGGTAACCCTGGCGTATAGAAAAGAGAATGAAAAGGAAATTGAGGCAAAACTGCCTGACCTGGCTGCAAAGGTCAGCGGTCAACTCTTAAGTGAAAAGCTTGCCCGCCATGAATGGGAGGAACGCTTCAAGATCATGAAGGTTAAACGATTAGGTCCATCCCTGATTCCGGCGGAAGTCATTGTGCCGCTTGCCGGGCTTAACAATCTGCTCGAGAAACTGGATGCATCAATCTCCCAGCCCCTGGTTCTTGAGGGCATGGGAGTCTCCGGGAAGGAGATTGTTATTCTCGGTTTTATCCCCCATGATGAAAGACGCTTCAGCTACAACCTGACATTCCCCCTGGCATTAACCGTCACCAGGTTCGCCAGGCAGAACGGGGGAAGGGCTTATGCGACCGGTCTCTATTTTGCCAACGAGGCGCCCTCGGTCCTGGGAAGAGAGAGGCTTCAGGAACTTAAAGGATTTATCTCGAAGTACGATACTGTGTGGATCAGTGCACCCAGTATTATGGCAGGATGTGGGAAAGTCAGTCGCCAAGGGGAAAGTGGTTTTATTTA
>JBFMGN010000742.1:0-2397 GCA_040752435.1 Spirochaetota bacterium | reverse complement strand
GCGCGCGTGAAACCGTCAAAATTTGTCTCATTACTTATTGTATCGTCAACTTTAATGCGGAAGTTGCCAAGTTTTTTTGTAAGACCGGGTATTAGCTGCTTTGCTATTAATCTGCCTTTCCCACTGTTGCAGAGAATTTGAAGGCTGTGGTTCTTCTTGTGCATATCCGAAAGCAGAAAACTCCATCGTAGCTCGTCGGATTTAATAAGGACATTTATATTTGTTATCGCATGCGACTGTAAATCCGTCTTGAGACGAATGGATCCGGTCAGCTTGGTGCTCTCAACGGTAAGGCAAAAAGGGATTATAATCCAGTTATCATGGTAAGCCGTAAAGTGATTGAAAAGCGCCAGGGGTGTATCAAGAACAGGGGAAATCCCGGTGAAAGCCGTTTTTACTTTTTCTTTTATTGCCTCTTTCAAACTTTCATTATCCTCATCTTCATGCCCCGTATGGGGCGACCCCCGATCTGGCTGCCGGTTCGGGCTGCTCCCGTAATTGTCACTGGCATAGACAATAAAATCGCTTAAAAGTTCATCCGGTATCTGTAAATGTTTGTCATACAGCAGTGCAAGCAGTCGTGTAATAAAAAGGTCCGGTTTTTCTATTTTTTGAAGTTGACTTCTTAATGCCTGTATAAGGATTGGATTTAAAGTTAAACCCATCCTTTGCAGTATATCAACTATCTGTTGGGAGAGGGAATCATTTGGTAATCCCATACTCGGTGGAAAATTATCTGGATTTCGGGCTGTTTCAAGGACTTTCAACGCAAGCCTGCTCTTGGTCCACAGCGCTTTGGTCTTAAGTTGATCACCCTCTTTGAGGATTACATTCGATTGTACCGTTAAAGATCTGCCTTTCAAACTAATCCGGTAGCTTCCGGGAGGAATGGGTTTGATGACGTGGACTGTGACAATCTCACCCGAGCGGACTAGGCCGGGAAATCCTCTATCCGGCTTTTGAGTGTGAAAGGTTTTAAGCAGAATCATAGTAAAATGAAATTCACGTGCCTGTTTCTTCCGGTGTGTTGTTTTTCTTTCTTATTTTCTCGGTTACTTTGGCAGCCTTTCCAAACCGTTTTCTGATATAGTACAACTTCGCCCGCCGTACACGACCGGGGCGAACAACCTCGATTTTGCTTATCCGGGGTGAGTGCAGCGGGAAAATACGTTCGACCCCGACACCATACGAAATTTTCCGGACTGTAAATGTCTTTCTGAGTCCACTGTTCTTCTTTGCGATGCAGAGGCCCTCGAAGACCTGAATTCTCTCCGTAGTACCTTCAACAATAGTGAAATAGACCCGGATTGTATCGCCGATATTGAAGTTTTCAATATTCTCTTTTATCTGCTCTGCTTCGACTGCTTTTATTAAATCCATATTCCTCTCCTCACGTATTCATGTTTTTTTGAATTTCTTTGACTTTTTCCGACCAGACATACTCTTTTAACAGTTCCGGCCTATTTTCCAATGTCTTTTCAAGACTTTTCTGTAATCTCCATGCTGTTATTTTCGCATGGTTTCCGGACAACAAAACTTCCGGCACACGTTTCTCTTTGAAAGTATCCGGCCGGGTATATTGGGGGTACTCCAGAAGTCCTTGCTCAAAACTCTCTTCTTTAAGAGAATCGTTACTGATGATCCCTTCCAATAATCGGTAGACTGTATCGATTATGACCAGAGCTGATACTTCGCCGGATGATACGACATAATCTCCTATAGAGATTTCATCATCCACATACAAATCAATAATTCTCTGATCAATTCCTTCGTACCGCCCGCATATTATCAGAAGCGCTTTTTCTCTGGCAAGCTCCCGGGCGTATTTCTGCGAAAAAAGCCGGCCGGAAGGACTTGGATAAACAGTTCTAATCGAGCCGCCGGCCTTTACCGACTCAATCGCAGTTGCAAGAGGTTTCGGTTTCAATACCATACCCGCGCCGCCCCCATACGGTGCATCGTCGCAGGTCTTGTGCTTGTCCGCGGCAAAGTCCCGGATATTAACCAGGTGACACTCGATCAGTCTTTTTTCAATTGCCCTGGCCATGATCGATGACTGAAAATACGCCGTCAGTATCTCAGGGAAAAGGGTAAGAATATAAAGTGTCACTGCAATATCCAATCCACCCGTAATTCCACAGTTTTATCTTCGATCTTGATCTGTCCGATAAATTTATCCAGGAAAGGAATCAGACACAACGTACCGTCGTTTTTTTCGACTTCAAGCAGACTCGATACCCCGGTTTCGCAGACAGATCTTATCCTTCCCAAAGTTTCATTGTTTTTTATCAGACTGCATTGACAAAGATCTGTAATATAATACTCGCCTTCCGAAAGGGGATTTGCATATTCTCTTGGAACAACCACCTCCCATTCCCGGTATTGACTGCCTTCTTC
>JBFMGN010000741.1:0-2398 GCA_040752435.1 Spirochaetota bacterium | reverse complement strand
TATCAGGCGGCTTCAGATGGGGGAATACAGTTCAATATCTCGAAAAATTATAAGCTGAACATAGGCGAACATGTGTGCATCTCTCTGCGCCCAGAGAAACTTGTTTTTATTGAAGACGAAGAAATGCGAACCGGTTGGACCGTCATTGATGGAGTAGTGAAAGAATTCATCTATCTTGGCGACCTTCGTCACTACGAAGTGGCCATCTCACAAAGTGATCTGTTTTTGATACAGATCGCCAGTATTCCCGGAGTGGAACATTGGAAGCGAGGCAGAAAAGTAAAAGTAGGATGGAAATGGGATGATATCAAACTAGTATAAAAGCTGGATTAGAATCCACTGGCTTAAAGCCAGAGGATTTTTATATAATTTAACCAAGGAGGATTTTATGAAAAAGAACCGTTTACTGATGGTAATTTTAATGGTCGTTCTAGCTTCAACAGTATTTGCCGGCGGACAGAAAGAAACTGCGGCCGCTAAACCCGAAGCGAAACAGATCGTTCTCTCCTCATGGGGCGGAACATATGAGGAGAACGTCATCAAAGCCATGGTTGAGCCTTTTGAAAAGAAAACAGGCATTAAGGTCACCGTGACATCCTATCCCGATTTTGCCAAAATGAAAGCCATGGTAGATACCGGTAACATTGAATGGGATGTTGTGGATATCGAAGATCGGATGTTCAGAAGGGGCTTGAAAGAAGGGATATTCGAGAAACTCGATTATTCGGTCATAGATAAAACAGACCTGCTTCCCGGAGCGGTTCATGACTATGGTGTCGGGATTGAGTTCTGGGGAGGCGCGCTTGCCTATAGTACTAAAAAGTATCCTGGAGAAAATCATCCAAAAAGCTGGACCGATTTCTGGGATGTAAAAAAATTCCCCGGAGATCGGGCTTTATTCAACGGCCCATATGACATGCTGGAGGTCGCCTTGATAGCCGATGGTGTTCCTATGAATAAGCTCTACCCTCTGGATATAGATAGAGCTTTCAGGAGTCTGGATAAGATTAAGCCTTATGTAACTGTATGGTGGGAAAAAGGCGCCCAGCCTGCCCAATTGATGACTGACGGAGAGGTAGATATGACCTATGCTTACTCCGGACGGATTGCGAATATTATTAAAGATGGAATACCGGCAGGCATTAGCTTTAACGGCGCCAGCGTTAATATCGAATGGCTGGTAATTACCAAAGGCAGCAAGAAAGTAAAAGAGGCTATGCAGTTCATCGCGTTCTGCACAGAGGCTAAGCCGCAGGCGGAATTCAATTCTGCCATGCAGTACGGCCCTATTAACAAAAAAGCTTTTGATTTTATCGATCCTAAAGTTGCAGCTCTCTTGCCTACCGCTCCCCAGTACATGGACAATGTATGGATACCTGATGCGGAATGGTGGGCTGAAAAAGATCAAGAAATCACCGAGAGGTGGAATGCCTGGAAATTGAAATAGCTATTTAAAAGCAGCAGCCAAAAAATTAATAGGAAGGGTTCTTCTGTATATTTCTTTAGAACCCTTCCTCTCCTTTAGAAGAAAGGATAGTAAATATGGCCAGAGTAAAGGAGCCGACTAAATATGGATTCCGTTTTCTGCTCCCTGTTTTAGTACTATTAGCGCTTATTTTCATTTTTCCTATAGTATTATTTCTCTCTAAAAGTATAATTGATCCTGAAATTACTCTCAGGCATTTTTTTAATCTATTCAAAAACCCCGTATATATTCAAGTTATGTGGATAACTTTCAAAACAAGTTTTATTGTAACTGTTTTTTGTATTCTACTGGGATACCCTGTCGCTTACCTCCTTTCAAGTGTTTCCGAGCATAGCCGGAGATTATTAATGATCCTGGTGCTTATTCCATTCTGGACCAGTCTGCTGGTGCGAAACTACGCCTGGATGGTGTTTTTGGGTCGGCAGGGTATAATCAATAATCTTCTAATCAGTTTGGGAATAATCAAAAATCCTTTAAAAATGCTGTACACCGCTTTTTCAGTAAATGTCAGCATGATCCAGATGATGATGCCATTCATGATCCTGGCCATGTTCAGCGTTATGAAAGGCATCGATCGCCGGCTTCTTTCCGCGGCGGAAAGTCTTGGGGCCGGAAAATTTCAGACCTTTCTGAGAATTTTTTTACCCCTCAGTATGCCTGGAGTGGGCTCCGGTTCGCTTCTGGTTTTTATCTATTCTCTCGGTTTTTTTATCACCCCTGCCCTGCTCGGGGGAAGAAAAGATGTTATGGTATCGATGCTGATTGAAGAACAAGTCAGCGACCTCCTTAACTGGGGATTTGCTTCTGCACTGGCGGTAATACTCCTGGTTTGCACATTTTTCTTTTTCCTGATATACAGCCGCTTTTTTAAAATCGAGGAAATACTGTAATAGAGGAGGATTCCGGGGGTTT
>JBFMGN010000740.1:0-2398 GCA_040752435.1 Spirochaetota bacterium | reverse complement strand
TGAAGGAAGGCGGAGCCGTCCTGCGTCTGGGCGGCTTGCGCTGCGATAGCAAAATGGAGGAATGCAGGATCAGTAATGCCGTGCGAAGCACGTTCGGCGGCAGCCAAGCCGCCAAGGAAACCGTGCTCCGTTCGGTCTTCTGGAAGGGATGGCAGGTGGTCGAAGAGCGCGAACGCACCGCCGAGGTTGGCCGGCCGTTGGGCGAGGAGAAGGTGGCCAGGCAGTTTACGGACGGTGGAGGAATTGACGAACATCTGAGCATGGACGTGTTCGCGCAGGATGGGGCGAGCGTAGAGAAGGCGTACTGGTTCCACCAGAATCACCGGGGGGATACCATCGCCCTGACCGACGAAACCGGCTCTGTGGTCAAGCGTTACGCGTACGCGACGTACGGGCAAGCCTTCGAGGTGGATGATAACGGGAGTCTCGCGCCTGTTGAGGATTATTTCTGTTCTTATCTGTTCCAGGGCAGAGAGTTGGATGAGGAAACTGGGCTTTACTATTTCAGATACCGCTATTACGATTTGCAACAAGGGAGATGGGTGCAACGCGATCCGATGGAATATCAAGATTCTATGGGGTTGTATGAAGCATTTGGGAATAGCCCCTATACTTTTGGAGACAGTTTTGGACTAGAAAGATTTCTCTCAACAGCAGAACTAGAGCGATGGGGAAAAGAATGTGCCAAAGAAAGATGCGATGATTGGATAAAAAAAGAACCTGATCCTGCAACATGGGCTGGCAGTTTACCGCCTTGTCCTTGCAAACTCGACGTCACTCCTGGATTTTGGGGAAATCGAGAAGGTTATTATTTTTCAAGTCCTGATCCTCTGGTATGGACGAAGCCTAGCTGGCATATACTTATGTGGATATATCATCCTGAGGCCGACCATGAGATAAGATCTTATCCAAAAAAAGGTAGGAAAGAGGGCCAGCAATGCTGTTACGATTCCCATGATGAATTAATAACAGAGGGACCTAGTGCAGGGACTGCTGATCGAGTATCGCCGGAGTATGATATATGGAAGCATAAGGAGACTGATGTTGACCCATATACGGATTGTATAAAGGGGTATGGTCAAGAAAAAGGTTTAGAAAAATACCATGAGAAGCGACCTCCAAATAAAGGAATAAATTGTAAACCAAACCGAAAATAGAGAGTTGATATCTTCTTTCTTGTCTTTCAAAAACAAGAAAAAATTTTGTTTTCCAAGAGGCGTCCGACAGAGTTCAAATTCGGTCAATGCTATTATGAATCAAATATTAAAAATTATTCTTTTTATTATCCCTACTTTATTTTTGAGTACAATGAGTTCTATTCTAGCTATGGGACAAATTGTAGGATTCCCTCTTTCTTCAAAGAATTCAAAGTATGCAATCGAAAGTGGACTCACTATGGGTTGCATTATTAGTATCATTATAGCTTTTTCTTATCTTTTATCTGATGAATCTAAAAGGATAAGAAATGCTACAATATCAGGTTTATTAGGACTTTTAATAGGAACACTTTTTAATTGGGTTAGATGGGGTATTTGGGCGTCAATTTAAATTTCGGTTCTTCTCCCAAAAAAGTTGCTCAATAATCAGAATCCTGGATATCAGATTTGGACCTTCGTTCTCAACGCCAGCCTTTATAGATAAAGTGAAGACCAAGGCTCTCCTCTACCCAGAATCCTTACTCAAGTTACACACGACGGGAATTGTTGAGCAACGGAACAAAAAACAACGTTTTGAAGCACTTTTTGTGAGAAAATAGATAAAAATTGGGCATTTATAGAAGTATTTGGCCTTTAGAATCAAACAATGACAAGGATGAGAAAGACACCGTCAAATAAAAACAGGGTATTTCTTTTGACCTATGGTTCTGTGATAATGTCACAAGCTCAACAACAAATTATCGCTGAACGGCAAATCCGGCGGGCTTAACCGGCCAAGCTTGCAAGCTCAGTCAAGGCCAGTCCTACCCAATTTTCCCAACCACCTGCTCAGCCAACTGGGCAGCTAGGCATGGCTGAGCCAGCCCAGGCGGGCCAGAATGCCCCTGCGGCTTAGGCAGGCTTAGCCTCCTTTTGCTCAGCAGGCCCGGCTGAGGCAAGTTAGCCTCCAGCGGGTCAGCGTGCAGCCTGGCGTGTTTAAAGCCCATTAGCGACGGTTTTGCTCTGCAAGCTCAGCGAATACTGACTGTTCGGCAAGCTGTAAGTCCGGCTATAGAGTCACGCTTACCGCAAGGCGCAGGGCTGCGGCTTTGCCGGCCCGGCGGCTGAGCCCGGCGCGGATCTGGATGGGACGCCCGGCAGGCCCGTTGGGTTACGAAAAGTGGAATGATCAGCGGTTGCAAAGAAGATGCGGGTGCATGAGGACGCTGTGACTGACGGCATCGGGAAGGAAAGAACGAAAC
>JBFMGN010000074.1:6150-9584 GCA_040752435.1 Spirochaetota bacterium | reverse complement strand
GGCTACCCTATATTTTGCCCTAACCTCTCGCCCTCGAAGGGGGCTACGAGTGTGAGCTCGTAGTTCTTCATAATTTAATAAAATAAACTTACAGATATGAGTAAAACCCGGAGAAGATACTCTCCGGGTTTTCTTTTTCCCTCCCCACCAGAGCAAAGCATAGAGGGTAGCCCCCTACGGGGACGAGAGGTTTCGCACGGAGAACACGGAGAAAGGAAGAAGGAGATGAATTTCACACAGAGAACACAGAGGGGAGAAATGGTACTTTCAGTATTAGAATTCAGGCAGGAGCAGTGCTGTAGATTGCCTGTACCCTTATTGCGCTCCTTAGTCTCTGTGTACTCTGTGTACTCTGTGTACTCTGTGTGAAATTTCTTAGGGCGATAATGACGGGTAGCCCCCTACGGGGACGAGAAGTTAGGGTCAGCATAGAGGGTAGTTATGTAGTTATCTCTTCCTCACAAGGAGACGGTAGACCTCCCCCTCTTTCTCTTTCGCCAGAATCTTGTGCCCCTCCTCCTCCAGGCTTCTGGGGACATTGGCTATCGGCTCCCCCTCATCGAGGAGGATCTCCACGGTATTGCCGGATTTGAGTCCTTCCAGGAAGAGGCGCGCCTTCACGTAGTTGATGGGACAGGGGGTGCCCTTTAAATCCAGGATCGCCTTCCCCTCGGCCTCGGCCTCCCTCTTCTGCCTGGGAAAATTGAAAGAGGAGTCCATGCTCCTGTAAAGTCCGTTTACGGTCTCAAGGAAATCCTTCGCATATGCGAACCTCTCCTCCTTCTCCCCGGGGGAGAGAAGACCTTCCAGGCTCCTGTAGATCTCAGGCAGGTTCGCAAACCGCGGAGGAGCGATGTCTTCCCGGATGAATTTCTCCCTGAAACCGCTGAGCGCCTCTTCCGGCTTCTCGGGATCCGAACCGCGGACAACGAGGAGTGCCCGCGCTGAGAAAAAGAGGGCCTCTCTTATCTCTTTCATGGAGTAATCCTTCTTCTCTGCCTTCTCAAGGGCGAGCTTCGCCAGGGTAAGGTCGGATTCGATCAGGTCCAGAACCCCGGCTCCGCATTCCCCGGGACCAAGGCCTTCCAGGGAGAACTCCTCCGTCTTTCCCCAGTCGGTATAAAAATCCTTCGTCTTATCGGAATAAGGAGGGACATTGGAATACCTCGTCGCTATCTCTCTGAGTATCGACTCCCCCCTCGTTTCCATGAACGCGTAGATGTCCGTTCGCCCATCCGCCTCCCTTTCCATCTGGTCGAGGAAATTCCGTATAAACCGGGGCACGTTTCTGGCCGGAATCAAAACCCCAGTATCCCTTGCCAGACGGGTTTTTTCGACCCCCCGCCTGCCGCCTATCAATACTTTGTAGAAAGGCACCGGTTTCCCTGAAACCTTCCTCGCAAGACCGTGGAGGCCGATGAACCCCAGGGGGTGCTGGCCGCAGGCATTCTGGCAGCCGTTGATCCTTATGTCTACCCCGCTCAAAAGGAGGCCGGTCGGTCTTTTTTCAGAGATCACCCTCTCTATCTCCCGGGCTAACCCTGGAGAATTGCAGAGCCCCAGGTTGCAGGTCGAGGCTCCTTTGCAGCAGACGACATCCAGGAGGGTGGAAGGGTAGAGGAAATCCTCAAGGATACCTTGCACCTTGAGGAAGAAACCGTGGGAGAGACTTTTCCTCAAATTGCAGGCAATGATGTTCTGATTCTGGGAGGTGCGGAACTCGAGGCCGGCAAAATCCTTTTCGAGCTCTGCCAGGGCTTCCAACCTATCTGCTCGGATGTCTCCCCTCGGGATCCGCAGCTCAGCATTGAACAGCCCCGTCTGCTTCTGCCGTCGCACGCTGTATTTCAAGAACGCTTCAAACTGCGCCTCAGATACCCTGGGAAACTCGTCCGAGGGAAACTCAGCCGGAGACGGAAACTCCACCTTTCTTAAGGAGATCCGCTCGCTCTCCTTAAGGGAGCTCAATTCCTCCCGGTAGAGTTTCCGAAAGCGGTCGAAACCCATACCTTCCACGAGAAATCTCAGCCGGTTTTTGTGCTTGTTTCTTCTGTCGCCGTTTTTGTAATAGACGTTCTTGATGGCGCCTATGCAGTCGCCCACATCCCCTTCCGGAATGAAATCCTCAAGGAGCTCCCCAAGCCTGGATTTCGCTCCCATGCCGCCGCCGGCGAAGAGCTTGAAACCCCTTCCCCGTTCTGATTCAACGGCCACGAGCCCTACGTCATTGGCAAGGCAGGCAGCGCAGTCCTTGGCACATCCGGAGAAGGCAATCTTGAACTTTCGAGGCAGGTTGTAGGAGTCTTCCCGGCTTAAAAGGTGCTCGGTGAGAGAAACGACGCAGGCCCTTACATCAAAGGCCTCCTCTGCACAGACGCCTGCAAAGGGGCAGGCTGTCACGTTTCTAACCGTATTGCCGCCCCCTCCTCTGGGGGAGAGCTCGAAGCTCTTCAGGTACTCGATCACCTCTAGGGTGTCTTCGAGTTTCACCTCGTGGAGCTGCATATCCTGCCGGGTAGTGATGTGGGTAATTCCGTTTCCATAGGTCCTGGCGACATGGGCAATGGCCTTCATCTGGGAAGGGGTTAAGGTTCCGCCGGGGAGCCTGATCCTCGTCATGAATACCTTTCCCCCCCGGTGGCTATAGATACCCCAGGGAACCCGCACTCCGGTGAACCTGGCCCGGTCAACTCTACCGCCCAAAAGGTCATTGAGGTACCGCCGGTAATCGCCTATCCCTTGAACCACTGAGTTCGGTAATCGAAACATCCCCTTACGCCTCGAAATACTGCTGGGTTGAAAAATAACGTTCTCCCGTATCGGGCAGAATTACCACGACCGCCTTCCCCGTACCCAGTTCCCCGGCTACCTTCAGGGCCGCCCAGGCGGCCGCACCGCTTGATATTCCTACGAACAGCCCCTCTTCGCGCGCGAGCCGCCTCGAGGTCTTGAAGGCATCGTCGTCATCCACCTGGATAATCTGGTCGATAATCGAACGGTTCAGCACCTCGGGGATGAACCCGGCACCTATACCCTGGATCTTGTGGGGCCCCGGCTTCTTCCCAGAGAGAACCGCACTGTTCTTCGGTTCAACTGCCACGACCCTCACCTCAGGTTTCTCCTCCTTCAGCACCTCCCCGACCCCGCTGATCGTGCCGCCCGTGCCTACGCACGCGACAAACGCATCAATGTTTCCTCCGGTGACCTCGAGGATCTCCCGGGCGGTGGTTCTGCGGTGCACTGAGGGGTTTGCGGGATTCTTGAACTGCTGGGGCATGTAACTGTTGGGTGTCTTGGCGAGGATCTCCTCGGCCTTTTTCACCGCGCCCTGCATCCCTTCAAATCCAGGCGTGAGAACGATCTCGGCCCCGTAACTCTTAAGGATGAAGATCCTCTCCAGGCTCATCGTCTCAGGCATCGTTAAGATGCACCTG
>JBFMGN010000074.1:0-6140 GCA_040752435.1 Spirochaetota bacterium | reverse complement strand
TTCCCGTGTTTCCGCTGGTCGGCTCAACGATGGTGTCTCCCTCCTTGAGAAGTCCCTTCATTTCCGCATCTTCGATCATGGAGAGACAGATCCTGTCCTTCACGCTCCCGCCTGGGTTGAAGTTCTCAAGCTTTGCTAAAACATCTGCGAAACCTTTGTGGACAATACGGTTGAGCCTCACCATCGGCGTCCTGCCGATGAGCTCCTTGACATTTTCGGCTACCCGGTCTGAAAAAGGCATACATCCTCCCTGGCGCAATTATAGCTTGCTCTTAGATACTCCCGCATCATATAGAATCAGGCCATGCTCTTGCCCGCAAGCTGTTTCACCTCTTATGTCCGCATCCCCGGATACGGCAAGGGCATAAGCGCTTGCCTGCGATCAGAACTTAAGCCGCAATCCCAATACCACTGACAGCAGGCCGTAGGAGAGAGCGGCGGCCAACAGCGGCGTTAAGGTCCATACCATCAGCACCCTCCTGGTTATGTGGTGATTCAGAGTGATCCTGTATCCGTTTTTCACGCAGCTCACGGCGAACACGGACAGGGCGTTCAACTGTACGTAAGGAAAAGGGGCGCCGAGGATTGAGGCAAGGATGAGGAGACTGCCTGTGACGGCGCAGATCAGATTGGAAGTGATCAACCCGAGGGGCACGAGCTCCTTTCCAAAGGTCTCGATATTTCGCTGGCCGAATACCAGAGCTCCGATACCGAAGAGGGGGGCTATCAGGTAAAAGCCTCTATTCCCGTCGATGAGGTTCGCCGCTGCCAGGGGACCGACCACGTTGGCCACATTGTTCGTGCCGACCGCAAAGGCGCCGTAGCAACTGATGGCGATTGCCATCCATTTCAGCTTGCGTTCATTGGCAAATACCTTTTCGTAGAGCCACAGGTTGCCCTGGTGCGGCGGATAGATGATCCGGTACAGGAAAAAAGTCAGGGCGAATGAAACGAGGGGAAGGACGATCCATATCGGGACGAGCCACAGGAAGGTTTTCAGTTGAACCCGGCTGAAGTAAAGACCGGCTCCTACCACCGCGCCCACGGTCACCATGCTCGTGGATTCAGGGATAGCGAGGAGGTTTGCAAGAAAGAGGCTTGAAGTAGCAGCCAGGAGGATTACAAGGGCAACCTCGGTAGTGATGAAATCCCTTGGGAGGATCCCCTGACTTAAGGTCTTGACCACGCCGCGGCCAAAGGCAACGGCCCCGAGGAAGACAAAGAGGGTGAATAGGAGGACGGCGTACTTCTTTTCTATCAGCCTTCCGCCGCAGGCAGCGGAAAAGGTGGGCGCAATGCCGCTCCCTCCCATGTTTAGGGCGAAAAAGGCCGCCACTGGTACAAGGAGGAATAGCTTGATCATCCATCCTCCTTCCTGTACCAGTCGATGAGGATATCCGCGATCTCGGGCCTGGTGAACTCCGGAGGTGGAAGTTCTCCCACAGCCAGGAGCTCCCTCACCCTGGTGCCGCTTAAGGAAAAATGTTCCGATTCGGGATGCGGGCAGGTCTTCACAGTGGTCATTTCCCGGCAGCGGCGGCAGTAGAAGGAGTTTTCAAACCGCAGGGGGACGATCCCGATCTCCTCGGGGGCAAACTCATCGAAGATGTTCTGGGCATCGAAGGGACCGTAGTAGTTCCCAACCCCCGCATGATCCCGGCCGACGATGAAATGGGTGCAGCCGAAGTTCTTCCTCACCAGCGCATGGTGAATAGCCTCTCTCGGGCCCCCGTACCTCATGGCTGCGCCGTACACCGCCATGACAACCCTCGCCCGGGGAAAATACTTTTCGAGCAAAACCTCGTAGCATCTCATACGCACCCTGGCCGGGATGTCCCCTTTCTTTGTCTCGCCCACGAGGGGGTTCAGGAACAGGCCGTCCACGATCTCCAGGGCCGTTTTGATGATGAACTCGTGGGCCCGGTGGATGGGGTTCCTGGTCTGGAATCCCACGACCCTCTTCCATCCATTATCCTTGAATATGGCACGGGTGTGGATGGGATCAAGCCGGTACTTCTCGAAATCCGCATGTTCGGATCGTTTGATTAAATCCACCTCACCTCCCAGCAGGAACTCACCCTGGGAGTAGAGGTAGGAAACTCCCGGATGGGCCGGGTCGCTTGTTCTATAGACGAGCTCTGCTTCCTCCACCTTATCGTAGGTATAAATCTGTCCCAGACGGAGTATGCCCACGATCTCACCCCCGTTCGTAAGCGCCAGGTCGCTGTTTTCCTTAAGGTTTTTCACCTCTTCCCGGGTTGCGGAAAGGGTGATCGGCAGGCTCCAAACCAGGCCGTTTTTGAGGCGGCAAGCTTCAATGACTGTACGGTAATCAGCCTTAAGGAGAAATCCATTGAGCGGGCTGAATGCACCGGCTGCAATCATCTCGAGATTTGAAAACTCCCAGGCGTTCAGTTGTTTTGTTGGCAGCCGGCTTGCCCTGCGGAGAGCGTTTTCCTTTTCCTCTCCTTCAAGGAGCCTGTTGATGAGTCTTCCCCCATGGGGTTCAATCATCTATTATTCCCTCCCGGTTAGATAGACGAACTGTTTTTACGATGGAGACCGCACTCTTTTGTCTCGGGCTTCTCCCACCACCAGCGGCCCGCCCTCAGATCCTCGCCGGGTGCCACGGCTCTTGTGCAGGGGGCGCATCCGATGGAGGGATAGTTGAGATCGTGCAGTTGGTTGTAGGGGATGCGGTTTTCCCTTATGTAATCCCAGACGTCTTTTTCGGTCCAATCGGCGAGGGGGTTCACTTTGACTGTCCCTCCATTGGCCTTATCCTCTTCTACCTTGAGCAGCCTGGCCCTTGTCATCGACTGTTCCCTTCTCAATCCGGTGATCCAGGCATCAGCGCCTGAGAGAGCCCGGCGCAGGGGCTCAATCTTTCGCACACGGCAGCAGAGCTTCCTTAAGTCTACACTCCGGTAAAAGAGGTTTATCCCATGTTGTCTCACCATTTCCTCCACGGCCTTCGCATCGGGAAAGTACGGCTCTATCCTGATTCCGTATGTCTCTTCCAGTTTTGCCCACAACTCGTAGGTTTCGTTTGAAAGCCTTCCGGTATCCAGGGTGAATATCCTTGTCGTTGGATCTATATTCACCAGCATATGAGTGAGGGCTGCGTCTTCAGCCCCAAAGCTGTTGGCAAATGCCACCTTCCCATTAAAGGTCTTGAGGGCCCATTTTAGCACTGCCTGGGCATCGCTTCCCTCAAAGGCGATGTTCAGTTTCTCAAAATCCAGAAGTTTCTCTGACATTAAGGCTCTCCTTCCTGTCAATTTTTTCGTTAATTTAAGTCGATCTTCCAAAGCTTTAATTCTTCACTATCTTACTTTAGATAGTAAAGATATATTATTTTATAAAGCTTGTCAACTGGTTTTACAAAATATTTTTTCCATAGAAAATGAGATTTTAATGCGGGAATAGCTCAGAAATATTGTAGGAACTTAAACTAAATAGGCGAGCACTTACTTCGTTCGCAATATGTATTAGTTTTTACCGGTAAACCATTATACATTTTATAATATACGTCAGCCACATGGATGGTTTTTTCTTTTGCCCGAAATCCCACTCTTTCCAGGCTTTCCATTCTGATTCCGGAACAAATAATCCATTACTATCCGTTTTATTTACTATTACGGATACCATTTTCTGAAATCGTTTATCCTGCCTGCAGGTTGGATACTGTGATAATACGTAGGCCGCATGAACTATATCGTACCAGATCAATGGAACTTTCAATTTCCGAAAATCAGTTCCCATATAAAACATATAAGGATGTTTCTCCCTGCTGTCCGCCCACAAGGTCAGTAAAGACTCTATCCCGTTTTCCGCTTCCCGGCTTTGGCTCCATTTCTCATCCAAAGCTAATAGTTTCAACATAAGCAGGGTGGCATATGGACAGGGATCTGATTTTTTTCCGGGTCCGTGAAATGACCCAAGTTCTTTTGATACGGTACAAGGCCAGCCGTTGCTTTGACACACTGATGCGAGAAAGGAAATTGGTTTTTCAAGGTTCAGCTCATTTTTCAGTCCGAACTTTACCAATGCATAAAGAATTGTCGGCGCATCGCATAACGCCCACGCCCAAACATCGGTTCCAGATCCGCCATAGTGTTGCGGTATATTCATGGGAAGCTGATAAAGTCCTTCTTCGGAAACATGTTTTTTGATCTGTTGGATGATTTCTGCCATGCCCGGGTCGTCTTGTTGTATCCCGATATCTGCAAGAAATGCTAACTTATGATAACATTGATGGGCGCTTTTATGGCTGTTTAAGACTGTCCCGGGCCATTGTTTCAGTTCTTCTGTTAAAGAAACAACCGACGAATGGTGTACCAGGGAATTATGGATAGATTTCACCTCGGCTTTATTCCCAGTTTCTTTGAGAAGGTTTATACGCGTATTGTATTCAACCCAGGGCTGCCCGCATTCTGCCAGTTGTTTTAAAACAGGGTCCATATTCAACTGTAGCTGTGGAGTCCCGGCAGCAGAAAATTAACCCCGAAAAATGTAAACAGGGTAAAGAGGAATCCCACGATGGAAAGTACGGCGGATACCTTGCCGCGCAGTTTCCGTATAAAGCGTGTATGGAGGTACGCGGTATAGGTCAGCCATGTTATGAGAGACCATGTTTCCTTGGGATCCCAGCTCCAGTAGCTGCCCCAGGCCGACTCAGCCCAGATCGCGCCGAAAATCAACGCGCCGGCGGTAAATATAGGGTAGCCGATGCCTATCGTAGTGTACATTATCCGGTCAAGGGTTTTCTTTTTCTCATCATCCATTGTTGCCAGATAATAGATGGCGGCGATAAAGCTTACGACGAAAAACGCCTCGCCGATAAACGCACAGGTTACGTGAAGCACAAGCCAATAGGATTGCAGCGCCGGGACAGGGGGCTGGATCTCTTTCGGCGCTATCGGGGAAGAGGCAATGGCCAGAAAAACGATAGGGAGGATCGTTCCACCGAAAAGGACAAACTGCAAAACTTTTATTCGTTTTTGGATGCGGTAGATAAAAAGCAGTAATGCTATCATCCCGGAGAAGAAGACGAGGGATTCAAAGGTGTTGGTGACCGCAACGAAATTGATCTTAACACTGCGTATTATGATAGTTACAAAAAGAAGGACTGCGGCCGCCAGCAGTAAGAAATGCGAGAAGGGATCGAGTTTCGAACCTTTTTTGATAAGAAAAACTATCTGCACGACGGCGGCGACGATTATCAGAATGAAAGCGATAGTTGAAATCATATTATTTTGTCTCCTATTTTTTGAAGGTATGTTAAAACCAATCCAAATGCCATTATAATAAGGGCAATAAGAACCGGAATGAATCCGGGATCAATTACCGCCTGAAGGCCGGTTAAGTCCCTGGAAAAAAGTTCTTCTATCTTATATTCCTCCAATTCCTCCCGGGTGGAAACCTTTACAATAGCGGTCATCGTTTTGCTCTCCCACTTTTCAAAAACAGCCTTTCGTAAACCTGAACCTTCTGAATTATCTTCAATGCCGGTAAAAAGATAGATGGTCGTTGCAGAGCTTAGCTGCTGCCCCGGTACAATGGTGTATTTCTGCCCGTCGGCGTCCTTCAATGTGAGCTGATCTTCTTTTGAATAGGAGTTCTGGTAGATCTTGATGGATCCGATTTTAAGCGGTTTGTTCACTTCAATCGGGAAGTCTTTGATAATGGGGTTGCCGTCTTTTTCAACATCCACCGTCGAAATCCAGTCTTTCGATCTGCCGTCGGCGTATTTTCTGAATTCGAATTTTTTCAATGTCAATAAGTATCCGCCGGGCAGTCTTATTTCATCCCCTTCGCCTAAAGTCATGAAGCCTTCGCGCCTTCCCGTAAAAGTTAAAATACTTCCTATTACCAGCAGCAACAGACCGACATGGATAAAGTCCGGGCCGTATCTTTTCCTTCCTGATTTCAACCCCTTGATCAAACGATCGATCGTACACACCGCCAGGTTAACAAAAAACAGGCTGACGGGAAAAAGAAATAGAATCGATCTGAAAAAGTTGTTGAGCTGAAGCGTAACTATCAGCCAGGAGACCAGCCGGGAATAGGAATGATAGTAGAATGCAAGTTCCCGCCCCTGGGGAATAAGGGTTGCAAGTATTGATGTGATTGTGGTA
>JBFMGN010000739.1:0-2399 GCA_040752435.1 Spirochaetota bacterium | reverse complement strand
TTGATTGCGAATACCCGCTGTACTTCGGTTTTAACTTCATACAAGGAAGCCATGCCGGCCACCGATACCACATCAAGACCCCCCATAATACAAAATGATTCCCCTAAGATTTTTCTGGCCTTTTCGAAAGACATACCGGCGGATTCCTGGACAGGATGAAGCCCATTAAACCCCAATTTTTTAACACCGGGAAGAACCATTGTAATATCGCCATCACTATGCAGAATAACAGGCAGATTATTTTTTTTTGCCGCATCAACAATAATCTTCGTCGCGGGGAATATTAACTCCCGCCAAAGCTCAGGGCTGAATAGCATGGTATTTTGCTGTCCCCAATCATCTGAAAGTTCAATTGCATCAACTCCGGCCCTGGCAGCATTTTCCACACATCCAGCGCTCCATTCCGCGAGCCTTTTAAACAAAAGACCTGTTGACTGCCTTTCAGAAATCATACTTACAAGGGCATCTTCAATTCCTGAGGAATCAGTCTTTTCAAACAGGAATTGTAATAGCTCAAATACACCCCATACGTGCGCGAAAACGGCAATATCAGAATTATGGTATTTGAGCGCCTCAGCTACATTTAAAAAAAGGTTATTGCTCCAAACATGAGTGAGCATTCCCGGTGAACAAGGATCTATCATATTCATATGCAGATAATCTCCTACCGTCCACCTGTTATTGCTTCCTCTCAAATCCCCAAAAGGGAACCTGGGGAATATTCCGGTTACAATATCCAAATTAAACTTCCTCATGAAATTTATCAGACTACCATATTCTTGAATTATTTTAGATTTGATCCCTTCTCTCCAACCCGCATAAACACTTAACGGAATTCGGTCAGGCAGGAGTCCATTGAGTGCGGAAACTACAATTTCTCTGGAAGTCATTATCTTTTTTCCTAAAAAAAATCACAATATATCAAATTCGAACATATCTCTTTTGAATATTTCAATTATATCATATCGCGCTGTTTTGTCAAGAAAAAAAGGCGCAGGTATTTTTAAGACTCTTGTTATTAATCTTTTAAGTATCTTTTCAAATATTCCTCTTCGCCTTTAAGCAGAAGTTTTTCATATGCATTCTTATAGGCCTCAAGGTTATGGCTATTCGTTTGGGCTACCATTTCCCGGAGGGAAAACAGGAACGAATTAAACCGGTTATATTCATCATCCTTACATTCAGGAAATATGGAAACCATTTCCATTGTCTGAGGTTGGACCTTTTCAATCAGCTTTTTGCCTTTGGGTGTCAGCCGTAGGAAAACCTCCCGCCGGTCGGTTTTACTTCTGCTCCTTTCCAGTAAAGCTTTCTTGAATAAGTTATCTACCAGGGTGCTTATAGAATGTTTTTCAAGCCCCAGCAAGTACGACAATTCCGTACTTATAACCCGGTTGCCGCTTAAATCCGCATAATTCATAATCATCAGAATAAGATACTGAGAATGATTAAGACCGTATTTCTTCAAAAGCGGGGAAAGAGATTTTTTCACAAGATTCAAACATTGTTCCGCCAGGAAATAGAATTTTTGAGCTTTAAAATAAGCTTGAAGATCATCTTTATTTAATTGCTTTTTCATATCAGTCTCCCGATTTCTATTCAGTCCTAAAAAAAGCTTTTTTTTAATTCATTCGCCGCATCCAGTGCCGCAGTTCTGGCCGTATCAATTTCTTTCACCATTTGCATAAAACCGTGGGTAACACCATCATAGACTTTGCACGTATGAAGTATTCCGGCGGAATCACCGCCGATTGCAATCCGGGCCGTATCGAGGCCCCACTGCTTTCCATTTTGGGAAAGCCATGTAACCGCATCAACGCACTCCTTTACGGTGTCGGGGAAGCGGCGCTCAGGTGCCAAGCCGTATTCCACGGAAATAACAACAACGCCGCTTTTCTCAGCCAGAAAGCGGGATAAATAGTCGTGCGTATCCACACTCCCGGCTACCCATCCGCCGCCGTGAAAGAACACCAACAACGGCAAAGTCGCATTAGTTCCTCCGGGGTCGTACAACCTAACGGAAACAGGACCGAAAGGTCCGGGAATAGTCTTATTTTCAACTCTCGGAAGAACAGGTGCATCGGTATTCCAATACCCCTGATTCTTAATAAAGTTTTGCCGCACTTCCGTAATAGGGCGCGTCCAGGATGGCGGTTTACTTTTTATTTTCTCTATCATCTTATTAAGCACAATCGCCATTTGGGGGTCAATGTAAGGTTTTTCTTCAGCTTTTCCGATCATTGGCTGTTTCTTCCACCTTCTATCCGGTATTTCGTTAAGCATATTTTATTCGAAAATGATATATTCGTCAATGAACTTTTTCGATAATTCACAATCTACGGGTAAAAATATCTTAAAAATTCAATAAAATACTTCTTGACAATTTGTTAATGGATTAG
>JBFMGN010000738.1:0-2399 GCA_040752435.1 Spirochaetota bacterium | reverse complement strand
ATCTCTGGGCGGACAATTCCACACTTATTGTATCCTGGGAACAGAGGGATTTTACAAAGGTTGGTGCAGCCGGATTGCTCATAAAAGATATTCCTTCTGCAATGTAATTGATACCCGTATTAAAAGTGATTTTAGCTTGCTTCAATGTTTTATCCGATAGGTTTGTGATATACTGTTACATAGAATCATGATCTCAAAGAAATTTATTATAGTGTTTAGTGCATTCTTCTCAGTTGCATCCCTGTATGCCATTGAGGTATCAAGTATTGACATTCACATGGGTTTAAACTGGCTGGGAAACAGCGAACAGGAAGGCGGTCCAAGTCCTTTGCTTCCAGCCAGCGGAATATCAGTGCCTCTACGATTGACATCATTTTTTTTTATTGATCCGGAGTTCCTGTTTTTCGGAACCCAGTATCGATTGATGAGCACGGGCATAAAGGCGGTGCCGACCGAAATAGAGTTCGCCGATTCCGTCTGGTATCTGAATTTTATCCTGGACATCGCCGCATGTTTTGAAGTGAAGCTCTCCAACGCCATTTCTTTAGGGGCATCACTTTCACCTGCCTTTGATTTTCGTATTCCCTTCACAGCCTGGGGGGAGGGTGCCTCACATAAATCCCAAATGACTTCATACTTTTACGGTTCTGGAAGGTTCTTCTATCCCGCGGCCGGCCTTTTTTTCAACTGGAATATGTTTCAGAATATGGCTTTGATGATACGGTTTAAAGTCTATTTCCCCATGGCAAAACTGTGGACGAAAGAGAACACCCCTTTTCACGACCAACTTATGCTGTCGGGAACAGTTGGATTAAGATTTTTGTTAAAGCCGCAGAAACGATAAAATTTTTAAATATAATCGGATGCATGCACTTCTTTCAGTGATTCTTCGAGACGAGCGACAATCAGCGAAATAAATGCCGATGTTATGACATCCAGAAAAACACCGAAGCTTACGAGAAGCGGAGCAATGGGTTTCAAGATTAAGTAGCCTTCCTCGACGCCTTTGCCATAACCGGAGCATAAGATGGATAAGGCAACTATTGTTCCCAGGCCGGGAACAGAGCCAAGGATAAAGGACACGAGAAAAGAAAAAGTCATAACCCACAATACCTGAATAAAGTTAATACCTAAACTAGAGTAGGACTTTAAAATGACGATGAATGTAACAGTCGTAACGAGGGCCGTACCGGCTTTGCCGAATACGGCGAAAAAGGTAAAGGTTGTTGAACCGATTTTCCTGGGAATACCCAGGTTTTCTTTTCCGTGCCTGATTAAGAATGCCAAACTGAAATGACTGTCTTTCGAAACAAATCCCGCCAGAGCCGGAGCAATAATTGCATACAACCATTTAAAAGGATTATCCTTTATTCCCATAAGATATAAAATACCCGGATAAATGCCGAAGGCAATAAGTACGGTATCAATACAAAGGATAACTATTATCTGCATAAATAGATCCAGTTCCTGGGTGCTTCGCAACTGAATTATTAAAAAGGCCGATAAAGCAATAAATCCCAAGCCTAGAAGTTCAGTAAAAAAACTGTTTATCTGATAAAAAATCCTGGACATTGCATCAAAAAACTGAACAACAGGCTTTGTTATCAACCGGTCAAAATTGAAATTCAGCCCCAGAAAAAAAGAGAGGAAACAGACAGGGAACAGGAAACTACCATCAGTCATAAAAACTTTAAACAAATTTTTCGGGAAAATAGTTAGAAGAATTTCTTTCATACCCGGGAGATTATAGGCAGCCTCTTTCTCAATAATAATTGGGATTCTATCCGGTGAAATAATCAGAATTGATAAAGAGCCAATCAGTACAAGCAAAGCTGTCGAGAGGACGCAGTATAAAAAGACTCTTCCATAAATTCGCAGGAGCTTCTGCTCCTGTTTTAATTCATATGTTCCAATGGAAATTGAAAAAAAGAGCAGGGGAAGCAATCCGTATCTACCGACATTGATTGCCAGCTCAGATAAATATGAAAACAGCTCTTTTATTTGTGGATCGCTTTTGGGAAGCAAAATTCCAAGCAACACACCGATACAAGTACCGGCAAGTAATTTTATCCAAATCTTCATGCCCAAGAACAATAAACCATTCTTAAGTTACAGTCAATTATTTAAGAATTCTACGACCGTAAAGATTTAATCCCTGGAAGGATTAAAGGTAAGAAACCCTGCCTGCCGGTAAAGCGAAACCATCTGCTCCGGGTCTGGCCGGACTTTTCCCGTATGGTTTTTACAATAAAGTCGGCAAAATCTTCCGGGGTGGATGTTTTGGCTTCAAATCCGATTATTGTAATCGGTTCATCCTGGTAGAAGGTAAAAAGCGATTGAACAAGTTCCCGAAATCCACCATAGATAGCCGCATCCAGAGGAGAAAGGATTTCAGCACC
>JBFMGN010000737.1:0-2401 GCA_040752435.1 Spirochaetota bacterium | reverse complement strand
AACAGCTATACCGCCACTGAAACAGCCGTTCCTATAATTAAACTTTTTCCGAATATTCAGCAGAAGGAGTCTGCTGCCTTTATTCAAGTCTACGCCTATGATGATAATTTAGGGTGCGGTGTATTTTCAGGTCCCTATTATTTCTAGCACTTTTTAATTGAATTAATCTCCCTTTTAATTCTATAATTCTTTCTGTTATGAAATACATACTTGCATTGGATCAGGGAACAACAAGTTCCAGGGCGATTGTTTTTAATTCAGAGAGCCGCATTCTGTCTGTGGCCAACAAGGAATTCACCCAGATTTTTCCGAAACCCGGATGGGTGGAGCATGACCCTTCGGAAATTATAAAAACACAGCTTGACACAGCCCATGCAGCTTTAGAAAAAGCAGGCATTAATGCAAATCAGGTGCATGCCATTGGAATTACAAATCAGAGAGAGACCAGCGTTTTATGGGAAAAAGAGACGGGTAAACCGGTATATAATGCCATCGTCTGGCAATGCAGGCGGACCACCGATATCTGTAAACGGCTGAAAGAGGCGGGTCTTGAACGGGAAGTAAAAGAGCGTACAGGCCTTGTCCTTGATCCATATTTTTCCGGCTCAAAGGTTGTATGGCTCTTCGAAAACATCCCCGGTTTGCGGCAAAGAGCGGCAGCCGGCGATATTCTGTTTGGCACGGTGGATTCGTGGCTTGTCTATAACTTGACCGGGCGGCATGTAACCGATCCTTCCAATGCTTCCAGAACGCTCTTGTATAATATATTTAAAGGCGAATGGGATAAAGAAATCCTGAAACATCTCAACATACCGGAAAGAATTCTCCCCCAGGTGCTTCCATCTTCGGGCAGCTTCGGCAGTACGAAAAAGGAGATATTTGGGGTATCGATTCCGATTAACGGTGTGGCAGGCGACCAGCAGGCTGCCCTTTTCGGCCAGACCTGCTTTTTAGCGGGCAATGCCAAGAACACTTACGGTACCGGTTGTTTTGCCCTTATGCACACCGGAAAAGGGGCCGTCCATTCTAAAAACAATCTCCTTACAACGATTGCATGGGACAACGGCAATGGGCTTGAATACGCCCTCGAGGGTTCAGTTTTTGTGGCGGGCGCCGTTGTTCAGTGGCTGCGGGATCAATTAAAGATCATAGATGCAGCCTCGGAAACAAGCGCTGTGGCTTTCTCGGTGAAGGATACCGGCGGCGTGTATTTCGTACCCGCCTTTGTCGGTTTAGGCGCTCCTTATTGGGACCCGGATGTACGGGGAACAATCTTCGGCCTGACGCGCGGCTGCGGCCGGGCTCATATTGTACGCGCTGCCCTGGAAAGCATAGCCTTTCAAGCTGCGGATTTATTCCGTGCCATGGAGAAGGATGCGGGAAAACCGGTTTCGATCCTCAAGGTTGACGGCGGTGCATCGATGAATGAATTCCTGATGCAATTTCAGGCGGATATTCTTGGAATTGAGATCCAACGGCCAATAGTGGCCGAAACAACCGCCCTGGGAGCGGCCTACCTGGCCGGTCTTGCCACCGGAGTTTGGGAAAACACCGGGCAAATACAATCAAGCTGGGTGCTGGACAAATCATTCCACCCCAGAATCGGCCCGGTGGAACGCGAGGCTCTTGTTGCAGGATGGAAAGCTGCCGTACAGGCGGCCAGGGGATATTAAATAATTTTACGAAACCTTTCTTTAAACCGCTGCCAGAATCCCTTTCCGTATTTCTCGGAAAAATCCCACGCCGCTTTATGGATCGGTACTCCATCGCCGTATTTTCGTTTTAATTCATCCCAGTGTTTGACGATCCAGACGTAAAGGTCCGCCCTGGTTCTACCTGGAAAACGGGAGACAAGATTGTTTTCCGTAATAGTGTCAAAAATAGGCTTAAAAACTTTTAAGTACCAGGACTCCGCGGCTTTTTTGAAGGCAATTTCCGTTTTGATATTTTCATTCAAAAAGTATTTATGACCGTTGATATGATGTCTTATTTCTTCGTATCGTCCGGTTGCGGAAAATATAAGTTCCTCCCGGGGTATGATATCAGTCAGACCGGTCTCCTTGTAAAATTTATCCTGTTCATATTTTATGACTGCTTCTCGTAATTCCTGCTTTGTCATCCCGGGTTCGATCTTTATTTCCGCGCGTAAGTCGGTTACTTCCGCATCGATATATTTTTTCCCTTGAGAGCGGGCTACCGATACCCGGTGGTTTCCATCTCTGACAAAGTATACCCCCCCGATTTCATATATTTGAATCGGAGGGAGAATAATATCGGTTAAATACGCTTTATCGACATTTACCCAGCGCAATTTAATATGATCATGTTTTGGAAGGAAAGCCTTGTTGAAATCCCGGTATCTACCCTCGCTGCCCACAATTCGCGCGATGGGAACAACCTT
>JBFMGN010000736.1:0-2404 GCA_040752435.1 Spirochaetota bacterium | reverse complement strand
GTTGCAGCTGAATATAATGAGGCGCTAACCGGCATATTGGCTCCTGATGCGAGAAGAAAGGTACCATTAAATTCACTGAAGGAGATTATGAAAGCCATTGCCGCACCCGATGAAGCAGCTAACGCGATATTCGGTAAAACAACTACGAACATGAGCTTTAATCTGGATGCTCCCAAGGTTAAGGCCGCTTTTTCCAGCGATACAAAATCAAAAGATTCCAAAACGTTGACCACCGGCCATATTACAAAAGGAAGCGTCCAGATTACGTGACCACAGACAATGATCAGCCAGCCCCCGTACAAGAAATTCAGACTTTTTAGTATGGCCATGCCAATCACAAGTCCGGGGACAATTATTGGAAGATTTATAAGCTCTTCCAATATGCTTTTTCCTCGAAATGGGAAACGCACGAGGGCGTAGGCAAAAGGTATGCCTATGATAACGTCAATGGCAACGGTCAGCACTGAGACCTTAAGGCTGATCCAAATTGGCAGTTTTGCGTAATAGATGGCGTCCATATAGTTATGGAGAGTGAAACCCGACATACCTCGGCTATCCCATGTTTGAGAAAACGACCCAATGAACATCATGAATACAGGAATGAAGATGAAAATGCCGGGGAGAAATATCAGGAAAATATATACAGTCTTCTTTATGGCCCGCCATGCATGCCTAAGGAGGTTAGGCAAAAAGTCCTGAAAAGCTAAAGCAATCGATTGTTCATAAACTTCAGCCATATAATATTGCTCCCTTGCCGATAATTTTCTTAACCGAATAGGTGGCGAAGAGTGTTATTGCTGACAATATGATCCCCATTGCCGCAGCCAGATTGAAGTTCATAAAACCGGTAAATTCCCTGTATATCTCAACAGGAAAAATAGAAAAGTTTCTGGCCACCAGGAGGGCGACGCCGAACGATGACATGGACATGCAGAATATTAGGGATAGGGTGTTTAATAGCGGATACTTCAACATAGGCAACGTAACATGCCAAATGACCTGAAAACGATTTGCCCCGAGAGTTCTTGCTGCTTTGGTCAGATCGGTATCCAATTTCTCTATCGATGCAGCAAGGATGAGAGCAGATCTCGGGGTCTGGAATCCAAGATACGCGATCGCAAGACCTGGAATAGTGTATGCCATGCCGCCGCTTAACGAGGTCCCGAAAATTGCTTTTTCAATCAGCGACACAATCCCGACATTACCCAGTAATGCGATAATTATTATCCCGTATACAATGCCGCCAAAAGCAAAATTCAGAGAAAAAAGGGCCTTCAAAACTGTGGCGCCCTTATTATTCATGGCTATATAAAATGAGGAAGGTAAAGCAGCGAAGACCGCCACGGCAGACGTAGAGATACTTAGTAGAAAGACATTCCATAAAGTGCTTAGATAATACTTGCTCGTCAAGATCTCGGTATAATTGTCAATCACAAATGTGACAAGACTATTTTCTGCGTCGCTCCTGAAGGTAAACAATACTATGTTAACCATTGGATAAATGAATGTTATGCCTAAGATAACAGCGACAGGGGCTACACAATGTAGGATTACGAACTTGTTGTTTGCCATCATAGATCCTCGAAAGGTTCAGGAATTGCTAAGACCAAAATCAAAAGACCCAATGTTGGAATGTCGAACCCTTGCCAGTATCTTTTCCGAAGCCTCCTCAGCCTTGCTGAGGAGGCTTCAGCGCCAATGCATTGCGCAACTATTTCAGCAATCCATGTTTCCGGAGCGTCTTTTCCAAATCTGCACCCCGAACCACATATTCTGTAAATGCTTTTTTGAGGGACGGTGCCACTTCTGCGGCATTGTCCTGGCTGTAGACAACCATGCGCCCTTCAGTGGAGGGAAATTTGTCCTTGAAATCCGCAGGTATCGCATTCGCTATAACCGGTCGGAAGAAGGCCTGGGCCACTAACCCTTGAGCCTTGGGACCAATAAGCCAGTCGTAGAAGGATTTAGTCAGGTCGGGCTCTGGGGCCCCTTTGGCCATGCCCATGGCCAAAGCCATACTGCTGACGCCCTCTGATGGAATGACAACTTCGATGGGCGCCTTTCTTACATATTTGCCGTGTAGAATGTTGCCTTCCGCGTCAATTGCGATTGCGCATTCACCACTAATGAGTTTGTCTGTTATAATCTCACTTACGTAGGCCGTTCCATTGTCCTTCAAGGCTTTGAGATATTTAAACCCCGGCCTGAAATCAGTCTCATTGCCCTTCATGACGAAATTCATAGTGTACAGAAAGGTGTAAGCTGTTCCACCCCATGTTGGGTCCATGGATAGCGTCAGCGCCTTGTATTCAGGTTTTAGTAAATCCGCCCAGGAACGGGGAGGAGCCAAACCTTTCTTTTTCAGAACATCCGTATTAATGCCAATTACTATGTTAGTCGTGGC
>JBFMGN010000735.1:0-2404 GCA_040752435.1 Spirochaetota bacterium | reverse complement strand
TTTCATACCAGCCGCGGCTGCACTCTACGGTCTTGTTCCAGCTACCTATGGAAGGAGAACAGAGCGAATGCCAGGTTATATGCAGCGAGTCATCGATTATTATCGGGTAGGTCCTGGAGAAGTGGCAATCATCTTTAATAACATCGGTGTAAATTCAGGGACTTTGGATGCAGCCCTGGCGTGTAAAGAGAAGGGTGCCTATACCATCGGTGTGGCCGGTTCTCCATGGCAAAAGGAAATACCGAAAGACCACTACACCAGGCATCCAAGCAGGAAAAATTTGATGGATGTCGTTGATCTGTTTATTGATGATTATAATCCAGTCGGCGATAGTGTAATTGAAATCGATGGTTTTGATAGGCCGATCGCTCCCATTTCCGGCGTAACTGATGCTTACATTGTCAGGGAAATGGAAATTCAGGCTGTTAAATATATGGTAAGTAAAGGATTCACACCGCCGATCTATATGAGCGCCAATAGAGTGGGGGGTGATGAAGCCAATGAAAAATTGATTAACAAGTATTTCAATAGAATTAAACTGCTATAACTTAAAGATCGGCTATATTAGCTGTTGTTGGGGCTAATAGAAATAAAATTCCTTAAAGGGGGAGATTTTATGAAAAAGAGAAGAATAAAACTTTTATCTGTTGTTATCCTGCTGCTGTTGATTCCCAGTGCAGTAATTTTTGCCGGGGGTAAAAAGGAACAGCCGGCAGAAGAAGTTACTAAAGAAATATCCTTTTGGCACCACGAAGCGCCTGCTCACAGGGTCGCTGCTTTCCAAAAAGTAATCGACCTTTTTCAGAAGGAATATCCATCTGTTAAAGTGAAACAGGAAGTGGTTATGTGGGGCGATGCCTGGGTTAAGTCTCTATCATCCATGGAAGCGGGAACTCTGCCCGATTTTCAATTTGCAATCCCGGATTTGACTCTGACGATGTATAAAGCCGGTGCATTGGCGCCTGTTACTGATTTAGTCAAAGAGATTGATGCAAAATATAAACTTTTTCCGAATCAAAAAAATATGTATTTTTATCAGGGAGAATACTGGGGATTACCTATTTTTACGATGGTTATGCTTTTGACCTATAGGCCTAGTTTCTTGCAGGAGTATGTAGGCACCTCAAATCCGCCAAAAACATGGGAAGAATGCCTGGATTATGCCAGGAAGATAACTGAAAAATCAGGCGGTGAGGTATACGGTATCGGAATTGGGGGTGCTAAAAACTTAATGACCGACGAACAAGCGTATATCTTTCTTGCCAGTACCGGCGCCAGATTCTTTGATGAAAAGGGTAATGTGATTTTCAATAATCCAAAAACAATTGAAGCTTTGAAGCTTTATAAGGAATTGATAAAATATGCTCCTCCGGGGGCAGAAGCATGGTCATGGGGGGAAATAGAACTGAATATAGCAGCCGGCACTTTGGCAATGTCACCGTATTTCCCTTCAGTCCAGAAAAGATTCCATGAGGAATTCGACAGCGGCGATTATGCGGCCGCGCATATACCTTTTTTCAAAGACAGAAAAGAAAGAGGGACAATAACATATCCGAATGAAATTCAAATGTACAAAAAAACGCTGGAGAATCGAGAAAAAGCTGAAGCGGTAAAGAATTTTATCAGATTTATGATGCAGCCGGAAATAAATGCAATTTTGACGTCCGGACAGGAACCGGGTGGGTTTTTCCCCACCACTGAAGCCGCGGCGAATGCAAAGGAATATTGGGAAAATGCGATTGTAAAAAGATTTGAATCCATCCATAAGGTTGCCATGGAAGCTTTGAAAGATTATGCAACCTTATACGGTTTTGAATATGGAAAGTGGGTGAATATCGGTATTGGTGATATAACAGGCGCGGATGTACTGGCGGAAGTCGTGAATAAAATTGTCAGTAACCAGATGACGGTCGAGAATGCAGTTGCCTGGGGACAAAAGGAAATGGAAAAATACTCAGTCCTGGCAAAGTAAAATAGAACAATTACTGGATGGTAAGTAATCTTGCCACCCGGTAAAAAACCACCCCGCACTTAAGAACACTTAAGGGCGGGGTGATTCGTTTTGCAGCCGAAACTCACTAATGAAAGTAACTATGAAAAGCGCCATAATATCGGGTAAAATAGTACGCAACAAAATCCCCTTAATAATACCCATTATTTTTTTATTAGCGTTTATATACGCCTACCCATTTGCCCGGACTTTTGTCCTGGGTTTCTTCGATATATCCTTTGGAGAAGTAAAAAGCAATTATATTGGGTTTGACAATTATACAAATCTCTTTAAAGAGAAAATATTTTGGGAGGCCTTGTTAAACAGCTTTTATTGGACTCTCGGTAATTTAGTAATCCAATTGATTTTACCAATTGGGTTGGCTTTACTGTTAAATAACAGGATTAAAGGGAT
>JBFMGN010000734.1:0-2405 GCA_040752435.1 Spirochaetota bacterium | reverse complement strand
TTATCATACCACGATGAAGCACGATCCCTCCAAGAAGCTGAACGTCAAAGAGACGTTCACCGAGAGTTCGCGTTGCAGCTTCCCTTACAAGAGCGAATGCTTCGGGAATTATCGAATCAAGGCTTTCTCCCCGGGCGTACCGTTGCTTGAACTCGTTGGTTTTTTCCTGGAATTCGGGGGGTGAAAGGGAAATTGCCCATTTTTCATATTCATTAATTTTATGGAGTAAAGGAAGCAGGTTTTTTAGATCTCTTTGATGTTTTGATCCGAAGAGGGCGGTAACAAGACTTAAACTCATAAAAAGCTTTTTTCTCCCGTAGTGAAGGTGAATCAGATAAAATGTACTGCCTTATGTAGAGGCAGTCAAGATTGACAAGAGTCTTAACCGGATAGTACTATTTCTGCGGGTTGAATGAAATGCGTGGAATACAAGAGAGAAAATATTATTCAATTGAGCCAATTTCAAAAATGAAGAACTACGAGCTCACGCGCGTAGTTCTTCGTTCCGCATGGTATGGCCTTCGGCCGATTGTGGTATCACCTTATCTACAGGCGTTAGCCTGTAGATAAGGTGATAGACGGAATCAGGGGAAATTAGCCACGGAAGCACACGGAATTACACGGAAATATTTTAAATATTTACAATACAAAGAAATACTAAATTTCTTATATTCCGTGTTTTTCCGCGTGATTCCGCGGCTACCCCATATGCTTGCCCTAGCTTCTCGCCCTCGAAGGGGGCTTACTATTTTTGCGAGAGCCTCAATTTTTTTATTATCAGCTATTCCGATACTTTTATTTGCCTGCGGAGGCAAGAATTCGGATACTTTAACAAAAGAAACTCTTTTTACAATCTCCATAGGTAAGATGGAAGATCAATTGGATCTTTTCCAGTTTAAGGGGGTACCTTTCACCCAGAAAATACTCTTGAACATGAGTGACGGGCTGTTTTACATCAGTAATGGAAGTTCCCTGAAAATCATGAAATTCAATTCCTATGGAGATATTCTTACTCTTTTTTATAATCCTGAGAAGAATCCGATTCCTATTGGGTTGTCGAGGTCCATGGAAGAAGGTGAAGTTTCAAACAAGCAGGCGTATCCCTATCCATTCCGATACGTCGGGGAAATCGCTGTGACACCGGAGAAAGAGTTACTCGTACAGGATCAAGTGCAGGAAGAACGCCAGGAATACGATAAGGAACTGGACGCCCTCTTAGATAATATAGTTCTCCGGTTTGACCGGAAAGGCGGGCTGGTGGATTATCTCGGGCAAGAGGGGATCGGCGGCACTCCCTTCCCGTATATTCAACGGCTGCAGGTTACTTCATCCGGCGAAATAGTTGTTATAACCAGGACAATGAGATCATGGCTCATATTCTGGTATTCCCGTAAAGGCTCCCTGCTCTATAAGATAAATATCTTTTACGATAATCTTCCTCAGCCCGAAGCGAAAGACTTGTTAGCCTCCCTTGAAACGATCATCGCCGATAATGCCAAACGACTTCTCTATCTTAAACTTGATTACTATCGAAATGTTTCAGATCAGGCCACCGGCTCTCAATCTCAGGTGTCGACGGATTTTTATAAGTCCGGTATCTATATTCTCAATATTGAGACTGAGAAATATGAGAAATACGTAGAAATACCGAAGAACTATAAAGAGCCCGATACTTTGGAATTGGATTCCGAAAAACGGGAATTGTTGTACGAGTTTATCGGGGAAGCGGATAACAGTTATTTTTTTCTGCTCAGCCCGGATGAAGACAACCTGTATCAGTTGATTATTTTAAA
The DNA here is from genome assembly GCA_040752435.1 of Spirochaetota bacterium. Taxonomy (GTDB): domain Bacteria; phylum Spirochaetota; class Spirochaetia; order SPDA01; family JBFMGN01; genus JBFMGN01. The sequence continues at coordinate 612 of JBFMGN010000734.1, read as the reverse complement.
CAAAAAAGGAAAGGTTGTAGAACGTACTAATATTCAGTTGAAGAATACCGAGCTTTTATACAGGTATTTTTATCTTACTCCTTCCGGGATACTTTCGGCTCTTTTATGCGAGGACCAGGAGGCTGAAGTTGCCTGGTGGCGGAGTGATAAACTGCTGGAAAAGGCCAGGAATGAAGATCGTTGATTCGCACAAGATGGCGGAAATTGATGCAGTTTCTCAATCGGAATACAGTTATCCATCGATTCTTTTGATGGAAAACGCCGGTATAAAAGCCTGCCATAAAACAAAGGAACTATTCGCCAAAAACCCGGAATACCTTGATAATGCGGTTTTTATTGCAGGCAAGGGTAATAATGGGGGAGATGCCCTGGTTATGGCGCGGCAGTTTTTTCTTGAAGGCGGAAAAAATACGGCAGTGGTTCTCCTGTCGGAAAACCTTCAGGGTGATCCTTTAACGAACCTTACAATTTGCCGGAAACTTGGGATGAAAATCCTTGCGTGGGAGCATGACCGAAAGGCTATCCAGGAGGTTATTTTTAAGGCGGATGCACTTTTTGACGGGCTTACAGGTACCGGGGTCAAGGGTGAATTAAAGGGCAGCCTGAAGGAGC
>JBFMGN010000733.1:0-2405 GCA_040752435.1 Spirochaetota bacterium | reverse complement strand
TTACCATCGGAAAAAATCACCACCATCAATTGGATTAAGGCATTTCGAAACGTCCCTCTTGTCCGCTATCTTTTCAATTCAACCGTGGTAGCCCTCTTAAGCACTTTTCTGGTTATTCTGATTGCCATTCCCACCACGTATTCGATTATCCGTTTTGGAACCGGAGGCTGGTTTCTGCCCGCCTGGATTCTAGGCACGTATGTAATGCCGCCGATTGTCGTCAGTATTCCAATATTCGGCATGGTTAAGCTGGCCGGCCTCCAAAATACTCTGGCTGGTTTGATACTGATCCACACCATGATTAATATGCCGATTGCAGTATGGTTGATTGACAGCTATATACGCGTTATTCCTAAAGAGTTAGAGTATGCCGCCTGGATCGACGGTTACAGTAAATGGGGAACCCTGTTACGAATAGTTGTACCGCTTGTTAAACCGGGAGTAGTCGCCACCGCGGTTATATGTATGATTCTATCCTGGAACGAGTTCCTCTTCGCGCTCATCCTGACGTACGGTGTAAGCTCAAATACCTTTCCAATCGGCATCTCCCGCTATGTAGGTGAGCATGGCCTGCAGTTCGGCGAAATGTCGGCGGCTGCCCTGGCAGGTATTATTCCGATTTACATCCTGGTATTTCTCTTCTCCCGGAATCTGGTGGAAGGTCTTACAAGAGGGGGAGTTAAAGGATAGGGCATAATAACGGGAATGCTCAAATGAAAGGAGATAGTGGTTCTTGAATAAACAGGATAGCTGTAAATTATCAGTCGAGGTGCACAATGAATGAGTATCTTATGGAAATTGAAAAACTCATCCGCGCGGGACGTTTTAAGCCCGGCAAACCATTACCGCCTGCAAAGGAATTGGCAAAAGAGTTACACGCCCCAGTAACGGAAATAAATAATGCTCTTTCAGAATTGATTTATGAAGGACTGTTGGAGCGAGTTCGCCGGGTACCGACGAAAGAGGTACAGGTTCCAAAATGCCAATTATGGGGTACTCTCGGCGGCAGCCATAGCATCACGAAAGAAGCCAGGCGGCGTGGAGAAGAGCCGGGGGTTTCTATCATCAACTGGGAGCTGGTAGAGGCCTGGCCCACCATTTCAAAAAAATTGCGGCTTGAACAAGGTGATAAGGTACAGATTATGGAACGGCTGCGCTCGTCCAACGGGGTACCGCTGGCAATCGAAGTATCATACTTTCCTGCCAAATATTATCCCGGCATTACCCCCGATATGTTCACTGAAGGAGATGCCGGTCAGTCCTCCTTTGCTGTCATGGAAAAGAAGTTTGGATTGAAATCAAAAAAAGCGATGGATGAACTGACAGTTGTCTGTCTTGAAAAGCGCGAAGCGGAATACCTTAACGTGGATCCTGGTACGCCGGTTCTTAAACGGTTCCGGGTTACTATTTCTGATAAAGATATTCCCATCAAGGCCTCCAGGGCAGTCTGGCTCTTTTATGCCGGGTATGAGATGGAACTATGAATCTTACTATCGGGAGCAATAAGTGTGGCAAGTATAGAGTTTCGCCATGTGTGGAAAATATACAGCGGTACCGTAGAAGCTGTAGTTGATGCATGCTGGCAGTGCAGTGACGGAGAGTTTTTCTCCATCCTGGGTCCTTCGGGCTGCGGTAAATCATCTTCGCTTCGGATGATCGCCGGCCTGGAAGAGATAAGCCGAGGGGAGGTTCTCTTTAACGGTCTTGTGGTCAATACGATGCCTCCGAGGGAACGAAACGTTGCAATGGTATTTGAAAATTGGGCGCTGTATCCAAACCTCAGTGTGTATGAAAATATCGCATTCCCCTTAAGAGTCCGAAAAATGCCTAAAGCTGTGATCGAAAAAAAGGTTAAGGAAGCCGCCGCCTTTCTCAACCTTGAGAATATCCTTGAAAATCGTGTAAAACGCTTAAGCGGCGGCGAAATGCAGCGGGTAGCCATAGGCAGGGCGATTGTCCGAAATCCGGAAGTATTGATCATGGATGAACCTATTTCACATCTGGATGCGGGCCTGCGGGCGAAGATGCGGGATGAGCTTAAGACCCAGGTAAGCAGGCTGGGGGTTACGACCCTCTACATTACTCATGATCAGGTTGAATCCATGGCTATGGCGGACCGGATCGCGATTATGAACCTGGGAAGAATCCAGCAGATCGGTACGCCTCTGGAAATTTACTACAAGCCGCGTAATGATTTTGTAGGCGGCTTTATAGGCGAACCACCGATGAATTTTATTTACTGTGACTTAGTAAAGGATGGAGGGGAAAATTACATCCAGTCTCCCTCGTTTCGATTGAAACTGGATGCTCCACGGACAGCCTTGTTTAACACCTATTCAGGAAATCAAAAACTCAAACTGGGTATACGCCCGGAAGATATACAAATCAGCCTTACTCCCACAGCC
>JBFMGN010000732.1:0-2411 GCA_040752435.1 Spirochaetota bacterium | reverse complement strand
AAAAGAGGTAATGGAATCTGTGCATGCGACCGGTGTTGGGGTGGTGATGGAATGCAAACATCTTTGCATGATGATGCGCGGTGTAGAAAAGCAGAATTCCTTCATGACAACTTCATCGGTCCTGGGCAGTTTTCATAACGATAAAGCCACACGGCAGGAGTTCCTTAATCTTATCGGCAGGGAGCATATATAAATCACTGCTTACTTAATATCTTGATTATATACATTTCAATATAACGCCGTAAGTTATCCTTGCTTTTTATCTGGTTAAAAGCCGGATTATTGGAAAGCTTGACTGCCATGTTCTGAAGGCCGTCAATATCGGGCGGTTTTGCAATTATTCCCCGCCTCATTTTCCGCAAAAAATCACGAATAAATGCATTTACATCTTCCGTGAGATTGGCCCGAGATTGTGGATCAAAGAGGGGGTTCCACCTGTCTGCCAGTTCGGAAAGACTCCGATCGATGTTTTTGTCCCCGACAAAATGGTTCTTAAGGCTTGAAACCCGCTTTCTGAACTCTTGAAGTTGAAGGGAACTTTTCGCTCTTTCAGAACCGGTGCCGGTTTTTTTCAAAGTGTCCTCCATTCCTCCCGCTTTGGCTGAACTGCCGCTTCCCTTCCTGCCGGACGTCTCCTTAACAACAGCCACGCTCTTCTTTGTTGACGTTCCGATTTCTCTTCCCACCTGAGTTCGCTTTCTCAAATTCCGCATCAATCGCTTTACAAAAACAACCAGAGCACCGAGCAGCGGCAGCGATTCAAGAAACGGAAGCTGGAGTTTCGCCGCTGTTAGAATCTCCCCCCGGTTCAGTTTAAGCAGTTCAGAAAATGGGATAAGGGCCCTTTTTTTCTGGTCGAGAATACGGTTTATCTCGTTACCAACCTGGTAATTCGTGTTAACCTCTTCCTTAAGCACGTACAGCAAATCGAAATTCAGGAGGGTAATAAGAAGGGGGTCTTTAGCTTTTAGACGGTTTTCAATATCAAGGTCAAAGGCTGAATCATTTACCATAGCCTCAGTTTTTTTATAATCTTTCAGCTCATTACTCCACTCTTCAACATATACCTTTCGATACTCGACCGAGGCATCATTTATTTTTTTCAAGGTAAGGGGCAGAAGGAAATCTTTGTGAATAAAGTACTCCCTATTATCCGGCACCTTGAAACGTATGATCTCGGGCAGCGCGTGTGAGGCCTCCGAATGTGTTTTTTCTTCAAGATATTTGTGAAGTGTATTCAAAGAATATTTTTTTAACAGCGGGATACCCTGGGCGTCCTTGAAATTCGTTATATCGGTCAGCGTGAAAGCGTAGGGCGGTTTTTTAAAAGATCTTTCAAGATGTTTTAAGGCTGCCTGACTTTCCCGCTCTCCCTGGATCAGATCTTTATAATAGACATTGTAAAAACCGATTAAATATGCAGCCTGGCAGTAACTATGCTCTTCTGCCAGTTTATTCGTTTTGGTTTTATACTCCTGGATAATCAGATTTGCCAGGGTTGTCCAGAACCGAAAGGAAAAATCCGTCGGAGACAGCATGGATTGGGCGGTTTGCAAGGGCTTATCAAGGATCGATGTGATGGTATCCTTCAACGCCATATCCTTCTGCCCGAAAATACCGTATAACTTGTTGTAGATGTAATTTGCATTGCGTTGAATCCGCAAGTATGATCGAATTTTGATGACTGAATAGTCGAGCAGCCGGCCTTTGATCAAATCAGAGACTATCAGCATCTCGCGTATACCCTCAGGAAAAACCAGCCTGATTATTCTTGCGGCCGCCATTTCCCCGGATTTAAGGATATCCACAAAGTCACTTTTAACCTCGATCCTTGTTATTAAATTTTCAGGAATTTTTCTACCCAGACTCTCTTCCGCCGGAAAGGGAAGCTCCTGGTTTCTTTCCAGCTCCCGGTACAGTTCTTTTACTGCCAAAAGGAAATATTCCCAATAAATAATTTTTGTTATTTTCCCGCCCTCATACTCAAGGGTTAACCTCCCCTCTTTGTTGAGAGCTTCCAACTCCGCTGAGAGCACAAGGTATGGATTCTCAGAAAAAAGTTCAAGCTCTTTATGTTCCTGTTTATACTTACCGGCATATTTCTGAACAAAAGAGGCAAAACCGGCAAAGTCAATAACCGGGTCTTTTTTATGGGATGTGTAATACCGGATCATTTTCACAGTATTATCTGAGATTGACATATCACTCAATCTTAATCTTAAGGAAAACAGAGTGTCAATAAAACTAATTCGGTTACAGTAATTCTCAATTTGGCACGCCGTACAATAACAAATAAGGCGGAAATTCACGTACCTCACTCTAGCGGTGGAAACCGATGCCGTTCGGTACGTGCTTTCCGCCTTTGTCCCTTAGTTTAACGTGCCAAATTGAGAATTGCTGCCTTTTTACGA
>JBFMGN010000731.1:0-2414 GCA_040752435.1 Spirochaetota bacterium | reverse complement strand
TTTAAAAGAGAGCCCGTGGTTTCCAGAATATCCTCATCATCATCGATTATCAAAATCTTATTCTTCGCCATGCTTTCCTCCGTTACTCTGCATCATCTTTATTATATGCTGTTTATTGGTAAATATATATGAAAACTTGTTCCCTTATCCAGCTCTGAATATACAACAATCTTGCCGCGTAAAGAATCCACCGCCTTCTTGACAATCGAAAGACCTAAACCGGTACCGTCTTTCTCTATTATCCGGGCTCGGCGGGTGCGGTAAAACTCTTCAAAGATATTCTCCAGCTCTTCCGGCTCAATCCCGATGCCTTCATCTTTAACCAGCAGATGTATCCGGTTATCATCTTCCATCGCGTGTATTGTTATGGTTCTCTTTTCCGGGGAATACTTAATGGCATTGGTTATCAAATTACCCAGGATGATATTAAGCAAATCCCTGTTTGCCAGGATGGATAAATCCTTTGAACAGGAAGAAACAATCTCTATCCCCTTTTCCTTCGCCCGGTGGGAGTAGGCTTCAATATTATCATTGATCACGCTCCGCAAATTGATTTCCGTTTTTGAGTACTGGAGCTCTTCTTCCGACTTCATAAACGCATAATCAATCATTTCATCAATAATAGTTAACAGATTTGCCGTCCTGCGGTTCGCCTTCAGGAGGGTGTCCCTCGTCTGCACTCCTACTTCCCCGGTTATGCCTTTAAGAATCATCTCGTGGTACCCTTTTAAGGCTGCCAGCGGCCCTCTCAGCTCGTGGGTTACCTGCAAAATAAAGTTCGATTTTGTTTTATCCAGGCTCTTGTACCGGTCCAGCTCCACCTCAACTCTCTTGCCTCGTTCCTCGATCCGGCTCTTGATACTGGTTATAAGGTAAGCAGTAATACAAAGCGTTGAACATAATCCCACTACCCTTAGGAAAATCAGGCTGTAGTAGTCGGAAAATGAGGATGGCTGTTCATAGAGTGAGAAATGCGGGATAATTTGGAGATATTCTGCGACAGACAGCGCGGCAAAGATTGACAGGAGCACACCGACGTAGAGATAAACCACCCTTCTGGAAAAAATAAACGATGTCAGCATGATGTGGAAAACAAAATAGTAGAGGAAGGGGTTTTCAAGAAAACCGGTAAAGTATATAAGCAGCAACAACAGGATATAATCGACCGAGACCTGGATATTCAAAAAGGCACCCATCTCGTTTCTTGAAAGATTCCGGTGCTTAAAGGATGAATAATAAATTGTGAAAGCGAGGTTGCTTAGAAAGATGAGCACCGTTATTAAAAGGAGTATCAGATAGGGAAGCTTGTAGTGGTACAAAAAATATACGATCAGCAGTACCGCAGAAACACCCATCGCGGCAATCCAGCGCAAGGTTATAAACCACCTGATTACCTTGTTTAAATCCGTGTACTCCGATGATTCTATTTTTGGAAAAGCCTGCATTTAACGTGCCGGATAATGTCTTTCCATCAGATTTTTAATCCTGGAAATTTGTTCGTCTTTAAACTTAACGAGTGAATCAAACAGCTCTTTCTGAGCCTCCGTGCTGAGGCGCTCAAAAATGGAATGATAAAAATCCTTCAATTTGTTTTCATATTCAAGGATACAATTGAATATTTCCACAGGCGTCGAATCCTTTTTTATGTTCCGTTTCGGTATCAACTCTTCATCTTTATAATCCGAGGCAAATCTTACCCATTCGGTTTTACCGTATTTTTTTACATCGATGTTTTCAAGAATCTCCAGGTTATCTTCCTGTCTTTCTTTTAAAAACTTAATTACCGCCTTCGAATCTTTGTTCTTTATCCCAAACTCCGCTACATCGTATAGATCAAGCAGTTTTCTTTCCCACCCGGTAGTACGTTTCACTATATCCTGCAGTTCTTTAAACGCAATCATACATCTCTCCTTCTTTATGTCTAAAGATTATAAAATAATTTTGTTAGATTGTTAATAAACAAAACTATAAAATCTCTTCTTTTTCACAATTTACGATTATAGCACTTCGAAATCTGGCGCACCGAAAAAAACGGCTCTTAAATATCTTTGATTTTTTGCTTACGCTCCAGTTAGCAATACAAATTTGGGCACATTAAACCAAGGAGAAAAAGCGGAAATCACGTACCGAACGGCATCGGTTTCCACCGCTAGAGTGAGGTACGTGAATTTCCGCCTTATTTGTTATTGCATAGCGTGCCAAATTGAGAATTGCTGTTACGATTATTGACTATCTCCATTAGTCCAGGATATAAAAGGACAACTTTAAAAATTTAAACCATATGAGGCTACGTATGATAAAATCCCTGAAACCTTTTCTTATTGCCACGCGGCCCTGGTCCTTCTCCATGACCTTCATCTCCGTTACCCTGGGCAGTCTTTTTGCCTTTTCCGGGGGTTCCGCCCCTTTCGGGT
>JBFMGN010000730.1:0-2415 GCA_040752435.1 Spirochaetota bacterium | reverse complement strand
AAAGAATAATGAAGCACTTTCTGGATATTAATCTTGGTATAGTGCTACAAAAGAATACAAAGACCGAATTTTTTAGTGAAGTTTTTGTATCCCAGCATATATCTGATAAACATTTGATCGGTCATCAAACATTTCTTTTCCCCCTCTATCTTTACCAAAGAAAAGACAATCCTAAAAAACGATCATTTGGAAGTATTATGGTGCTCTTTGAACCTCAAGCAGATTATATGGCAAAGAAGCCGAACCTATCACCAGCATTAGTTGAACAATTAACAAAGGAGTTTAAGAAAACACCTTCTCCTGAACAAATATTCTTTTATATCTACGCCATCCTTTACTCAAATACCTACCGCACAAAGTATGCAGAGTTCCTGAAAATTGACTTTCCGAGGATTCCTTTTACAAAAGACTATAAACTTTTTAGTAAGATGGCTGGATATGGGGAAAAGTTAGTTGATTTGCATTTACTTGAATCAACAGAACTTGACCCACCTATCGCTAAATTCCAAGGTAAAGGCGACAACAAGGTTGAAAAACCAAGATATGATGAAAAAGAACAGCGAGTCTATTTCAATCAGAGCCAATACTTTGAAGGGATTACAAAAGAGGTCTGGCAGTATCAAATTGGAGGTTATCAGGTTTGTGATAAGTGGCTAAAGGATAGAAAGGAGGGAAAATTATCCCTCGATGATAGTAAAAATTACTGCAAGATTATTACATCCCTTCAAAAGACGATTAAAATCCAGAAGGCGATTGATGATATTTATCCAGAGGTAGAGAAGGAGACCGTTGAATTTTAAAGAAATGAGAAATTGAAGTCAACTACCCAGCCCTAAATGAAGTGGCTTGTAGGGCACTACGAGGGAAAGCAGTTGACTAGACCTGAATCGGTTTGCCATTATGCATATAGTAATCCTAATATTTTGTAGTTACATATATGCCTATGGTGCCAGGGCATTGATACCCTTGTTTGTTCTTATGTGGGTTTAAAGATGTATTGTATGAGTGGCGGGTGAACTGCTTTCCACAAACTGTACATTTGAAAACATATTTTGTGCCGTAACTTACATTCTGTCGTCTCGTCCTTTTATAAGGAGCTTTAGTTCTTTGGGATCTTACGACTCCAGGTCCAATTGTTCTCCGTGCAATTGGTGGAGCTGAAATCGAGCCTGAGGTGGTCAGCTCAACAATATATCTTGGTGTGAATGGGATATTTGTAACTTCAACACCTTGTATTCTATCAACCCTGTATGATCTATCTTCTCCAGTGTTATGCTTTACGGCATATAATAACAAGTTACCGTCACGTGTACGGCGTAAAGAATACGGCTCAATTAGGCGACGACTTCCTTGATAGGCTAAATCTACACAAAGCCTGTTCGCAGCTGCAAAGCGTATTACCTCGAGAGGCATTGCTGTATGCCAGGCCTGGGCCATAGCAGGTGGATGCCATGTTACATCAACCGGCTGTCCCATCAGTGAGATAGCAGGGAGCACTGCCTTTTCAATAGCATGATACAACCACTCAAATAATTCCGGAAGCTCCTGCCAGAATTGCTCAAAAGGAGGTAATACAGGCACCTGATGCCCTAACATGTTTTCCCATTCAGTCTCTAATTCTGCACGTTCTGGTTTACTTTCAAGGATGTCCATTGTTGGTACTGGTATACCTTTAAAAGCACATTTCTTTTCTAGCGCGCTCAAAATAATGTGACGAGCATGTTTTGTGCTGTCGTGCCAGTATAGATGGATCACATCGTATAAGTCCCTCGGTCTTAGACGCTCTGCCAATGCCCTGATCTTTTCAGCGAAGACCTCCTCGAAGCAATAGCACTGGGCGTGTATACCGCTTTCAGGTCTGTCAGAGTAAGGGTGATGCACTCCGCGTCTGGCAGGGTTCATGACTAATACCTCATCATCTGTTAAGTCTAACCTTATACTGGGAAGATCGCCACCTGGGTTGAGAGGTCCTCGATATGAGATCCTTCCCTGGATTGATATTTTGCTACGTGGATTTTTATAAACCTCGAAACGTATCAGTTCCTGCGGAATTTCAATTCCAGAAGCATCATATACCCAGATTGCGACCTCTTTGAATGCATTGATTAAGAAGCTCTCATTTTGATGGTTGGAATTTGTAACTGTGAAATCCAAGTCCTCAGAGAAACGGTATGTTTCAAAATAGCACTTCTTTAAGCACGTTCCGCCTTTGAATACCCAGCTTGACTCGAGTTCAGGGTGATTGGAGATCCCTGCCAATACCCATCCGAGCACATAGTCTTTCTCAATAACGTTTGCTGTGAGAAGGAACTCTCTGGAAAAATCCATTATTTCCTGGCGGTCGATCAAGTCATTCCTCCTTTGCCCAGCTTTCTGGCACCCACAGCCTCCAGCGTGTAATCAACTTATCCGCCT
>JBFMGN010000073.1:0-9625 GCA_040752435.1 Spirochaetota bacterium | reverse complement strand
AGAATAACCATCCGGTGTTCATGCGGTTCACCGACACGTACGAAAAGAACAAGTACCTTCATTTTGTGGACTTCACGAATCCGGACGCCGCGAAATACGTCTGGGACCTCTGCAAGAAAAACTACTACGATCGCGGAGTAAGGCTCTTCTGGCTGGACGTGTGCGAGCCGGAGGTGCCGCCGTACGACAATCACAACATGCGCTATCACATCGGGAACGGGGCGAAGTATTCCTCGCTATATCCTCTGTTTGAAGAGAAAGCATTCTTCGAAGGAGTCAAAGACGCCGGTGAACAGATGCCGATCAACCTGTGCCGTAGTGCCTGGGCTGGAAGCCAACGATACGGCGCGTGCGTGTGGTCCGGGGACATTTATTCCGATTTCGAAGCGCTGCAAGCGCAGATCAAGAATGGACTGAACATGGCCATGTCAGGTATTCCCTGGTGGACAACAGACATCGGTGGATTCTTTGGCGGAAACATCGACGACCCGGTCTTCAGAGAGCTCATCGTCCGGTGGTTTCAGTGGGCGGTGTTTTGTCCGGTGTTTCGCCTTCATGGGTTCAGAAACTCAAACAAGGTCAAAAGAGACACTGAAGGCGGCGTGAAAGCGGGAGCGGATAACGAAGTCTGGTCCTTTGGTGAGGAGGCTTTCGTCGTGATCAAGGACCTGCTATTCACCAGGGAGTCCCTTCGTCCGTACATCAGAGAGCAGATGAAACGGGCGCATCAAGCGGGTACTCCGCCGATGCGACCCCTGTTCTTTGACTTCCCCAAGGACGACAAGTGCTACGATGTCGATGACGAGCTCCTCTTTGGACCGGACATCCTCGCCGCTCCAGTGGCACGATTCGGCCAGAGGGAGAGAGAAGTCTACCTGCCGTCAGGGGCAGAGTGGTTCGACGCTTGGACCGGCGAAAAACACACAGGTGGTCGGTCGATCACCGTGCCGGCGCCGCTAGAGCGCATTCCGATATTCGTACGCAACAAGCGCAGATTCTGGTAGCAGTCTCGACGGCAGTTCGACCGGGCTTCCGATGGTGCGCAAGAGCATCGAAGCTGATATGAAATTACTCGCTGACTAGCACGCCATTCTTCTCAAGCTTGAAGCTCTCCGATAGATCATTTTTCTTCCGGACAATCGATTTTAGTTTTCGAGGGCCAAATAGAACTATGCCCCTTGACAACGGGGAGCCTTATATGTGTTCAAGTAAGCCGCTTCGCGGCCGGTTTCACCCATTAGAAAAATCATAATTCATTTGGCATAGTTTTTCCACACTACTTTCTACAGGAGGAAAAACTATGAAAGAAGAAAAACGCGACTCCATCTCACCCAAAAAGGCCAGGAAGATGCCTACCAGATTATCAATTCCTTTATGACTGGATTCTCCTCTGACCGTTCGTGATCCCTTCCTCGAATACGGCCCGTCTTATCTGGAAGCCTTCGGAGACAACATCCCCTCACCACAAAGGAAAGTTCTTCCAGCAATTGTCCACTGCAGACCACCAGATCTGGGAGTGAGCGGGTGTCAATGCGAAGGAGGCGGAAAAACCTAATATATAAAGCGCTGGAAAAGCAAGGTCTTCTTCACCTTGTCTCTCACAAGGCGGGGAACAAGACTGGAATATCAATTCTCAATCTGTCGGCAATGGCGAGTGAAGTATCCGCTCCCTTGCTGCCTATGTTTTTCGTACCGCCATATCAGATAAACATTAGCTACGGATTCTTTGGACAGTCCTGTTATTGCTGTTGACAATAGAACGTTTCCGGGTGCTCCTGCCCAGGTAACATTGCTAGTCAAAGGTACACATATAACAGTGCATATTTTACTTCGATTCAGTGCATCACCCTGCACGATAATCAAGGGCCGCCGAAATCCCGGCGATGACCCGATTGGTTCTGATAGGTCAGCCCACCATATCTCCCCACGACTGACAGTTACCATGGTTCGCTTGCGATAATATCTCTGCTCGCTTTGGTAGTGAAAGCCGTATCCTGATCACCGAGTTTATTGCAAACTTGGTTCATCTCTTCAGTTATTGTGTCAGGCGCGTGTCTTTCAAGATATTCTGTGATAGCTTCAACGTAGAGCTGGCTTCTCGATTTCTTGAGCTTTCGAGCATATCTTTCAGCTTGCTTGAATATTCGTTCTGGAAGAGAAATTGCAGTCTTCATACTTAAAGTATAACTCAGTCATGATTATGCGGCAAGTGCTCTACTGGCCATTCTGGTATATATCTTTCGCAGGCTCCTCCTTTGCAAAGGGTTCGTAAGACTTAGCGTGCCTATCAGAATTGGGCTTGCAGAGGGTCAACGTCCAGGCTCAGCCGGCGACAAATCGCACAGCGGTTTACACATACCCCTGCTTCTCGTAATCCTTGAACCCCGCTTCTGTGAGCACCGCAAGCTCTTTGAAAAGTGTTGCGTCCAAAGCTGTAAAATTAAAGCACGACTTGCCTTGCATGTGCTTCTTTAGGTCAATTGATGCCGATGCCACAAGCGTGGGATTCACATAGACGGGCATCAAATGGTAGCTCACATAGTTCTTCTTGATCTGGACAGCACCAAAGCAGAGAGGCTTCTTATTCTTCTGAATGTGCTTCGTGTCCACATACAGTTCGCTCTCGTCGTCTACCTTACAGTCCAGCTTCCTGGCATACGGAAGCATGATGCGCCTCAGTTCCGCGAACACCTGAGAAAAATCAACCATGTCTTACTCCTACGGGACTGCACAACTAATAAGTAACCTGCACATATGCCGGTGTATCACCTGCAAATGTGCAGGTATAGTACAATGAACGCCTGCGACTCTGCAAGAATATTTTTACATAGCTTGCTTTTCTGCCGTATAGCAGATTGCTACCGCTTCTACCCAGAATCAAGCTCTGAATGCACTGTTGTTTCTATATAAATATGTCCTTTGCTCGGTATCCCTCCCACAGTTCGTGGCAGCATTTTTCCAGACGTTCACTTAAAGGAGCCCCCCGTGCTGTAGTAACGTCATCCTCGTTCTGAAAAACCACATAGGGGACAGTTATCCCTTCGACATGGAGGAACTGGGGATCCGGTGCCGAAAACTCATTCCAATCGCATTCTTTATAGAGCTTTTCCAATTTGTCGTCCGGCAGGCTGTGTTCGAGAATGCTGTCGGGTTTTTTTGGATTAAAACGCCGCCGGTTTTTACGCAAAGATTCCTCGTACGATACATTAACATAGATTACTGCAGCGCTTTTAAGAATTTTTCGGGACAGGTTCTTGAATGCCGATTGATACCCCCCATGCTCCCTGCCCCGTGAAAACTCAATTAGTATCGTCCGTTCTCTGCGGCGGTCATTAAGGTCTCTTTCCGTTTTATCGTATTCGAGGGATATCCGCCGGATAAGTATGTCCCAGAAATAGTTATCCTTAAAATATCCGTCTGGAGTCGTATGGAGGCGCGGCTTACCCATCTCTTCCAGTATTTTATCTTCTTCAAACCAGGTAAAAAGCATGGGAAAGTCGTCGATCTCGCTGAAGGGATGGATATGGAAACGGGATAACCTTTCCCTATCGGGGGTTTTTTTAAAGAAGTCTATAATCTCACTTTTCCCTGCTGCCGGGCGTGCTATAAGAATTACTGTTTCGAAGCCTTCTTTCCCGGTTTTTAAAACAGTATGCATACAATGCTCTTACCTAGACAAAGCGCTGGCGAATTTCAGAGCTGACATAGTCAAGGACTGCAACGGTGACGGCGATAAACCAGACTGCGATCCCTGCCGCCCGGTAATCCAGAAGCCTGATGTACTGGATAAGCAGGAAACCGATGCCGCCCCCGCCCACCAGACCGATAACGGTGGACATACGGACATTGATGTCCCATCGGTAGATTGAGAAAGATACGAAAGGAGAAATCATCTGGGGCACTACAGCATACATAATTGTCTGAAGCTTGGTTGCCCCGGTGGCATGGATGGCTTCAATCGGCCCTTTATCGATATTCTCGATTGCTTCGGAATAGAGTTTTCCCAAGGCGGCGATGGAATGGACTGTGAGGGCTACAATGCCCGCAAAAGGTCCTAAACCCACCCACACGACTGCAATTAAAGCCCAGATTAAAGGTTCAATGGAGCGGATAATGTTAAAGATAGTTCGCGTTACATAATAGACGGCCATGGTTAGCCATGATCCGGACATGAGATTCCTGGCTGCCAGAAAACTCACCGGTATAGCCAGGACTATGCCGAAGAGGGTCGCCATCATTCCCATGATGATTGTCTCCACCATGCGTTCAATTGTCAGGAGAAGCGGTTCGCTGGGTAAGGGTCCTCCAACTTTTGATACCTGCCTCGCTTCGATACGGTGAATCTGCCGTTCTTCCGAACCGGGTGGTAAGAGTCTGTAGGGCATTACCATCTTGAGGGTAAAGGCGCCCGAACCATCGGTTTTAACTGCCACGTACTCCCCCTTGTACCGCGGCCTGAATTCGTTCAATAGCGGATCAATCCACCAGATCTGGGTTTCCGTATCGGGAGTGAAGTTTCTTCCCCAAAGGGTCAACTCCGTCCCGGCTACAATCTGATTATCAGAGTCAAGTTTTGATAGATCTCCGCAGCGAGGTTCCACCTTAAGATACGGTTTACCCGGAACCAGCTCCGGCTCCGGCGGGGGTGTATCGCTGCACCCCTCGAGGATGTCGGCGCCTGCCTTAACCACTTCGGTTTTAAAGGTAATGGCAGCTTTCCACGGCCAGAGCACTTTCCCCAGGGGTTCCATTGCTTCGGGAAAACCGGTTACGGCTTTGTAGAGATTAATCTGGCTTATCTGCCAGCCGAGAACAAAAAAAAGTACCAGGACAAGGATGAAGATACCGGCGCCTTTTTTTCTGCCTGTCTTAGCGCTTAAATATGCATCAATAACATTCCAAAGCCATAAAACAACCGTAAAAAGAACCAGGAATCCCACAAAAGCCGGCCGCCTGGAAAAGGCTTTTGTAAATATTGCCAAAGGTCCCCGTTCAAGGTGCGCCAGGAGCTGTATCCTCCAGGATAAAAGACCGATTATGCTGACTCCGGAAGCCAGGAGCAGCAGCCCCCGCCCGATAAACCGGGTAATCATCTGGCCTAAACCAGGAACAAGCAACGATGCAATTCCTGCAATGAGAGGGTGTATATGGACAGGCTGTATCTGTTCATTTTTTTTCCTGGTACGCAGCATCTCCCCTCTCCCTCTTCTACTCCTTACGGGCCTACGTTGACACGAACAGCTTCTTCGCCGTAGATCTCTTTAAACTCGGTATCCGTCATCCTGCGAATATCTGCCTGGGTACCCTGGTATACGACTCTGCCCTCCCTTAAGCCGATTACGCTGGTTGCATATCGCTGCACGAGGTCCAAATAATGCAGACTGCAGAGAATGGTCATTTTTTCTTCCTTATTCAGTTTTTCCAGATAGCCAAGAATGCTATGGGCGAGAACCGGGTCAAGGCTTGCAACCGGTTCATCCGCCAGAATCATGCTGGGCTGCTGCATTAGAGCCCGGGCGATTCCAACCCTCTGCTGCTGACCGCCGGAAAGCTCATCCGCCCTTTTAAACGCCTGGTCGGCTATACCAACTCGTTTAAGAGCATTTACCGCTGCCGCACGGTCCTTGGCAGGAAACCTGTAGATAAGGCTGTGCAAAGGATTAGTATATCCCAGCCGTCCTGTTAAGACATTGGTCAGGACGCTGGACCGGTTGACAAGATTAAAGTTCTGAAAGATCATCCCGATCTTTCGCCGGAAAAGGCGGAGATCCTTAGTTTCTGCGGCAGTGATATCCTCGCCGTTCCATAGTATTCTGCCTTCGGTCGGGTCAATAAGCCTGTTTATGCAGCGTAAAAGGGTGGATTTACCCGATCCGCTTAACCCGATTATGACGAGAAACTCGCCCTCTTCCACTGAAAAACTGACATCTTTCAGGGCAACCGTTCCATCATCGTATACCTTTGTAAGGCCCTGCACTTCAAGCATCTTATACCCGCCTTTACAGAAATACTTAAACTTTTATAGCTTTCTATTTACATTTCGTTTCTCTATACGATTTTAAGAAAGGGAGCGACACGCCCCCCTTCTTAAGAGAGCGTAACAGTCAGAAAAAAATGCTGAGCAATTCCTATTTCTTCTTCAGCAAATCTTCCACCTTAAGACCTGATGCCTGCAGTACCTGGCGGAAGGGATCGTAGAATGAATCGTCATGGCGTTCGAGAGCCGTCCACTGATAGGCAGTATTAAGCGCCTTCTTTCCCTGATCAGTCTTGGAGATCTCAAGCAGGGCATCGACAATTTTTTCACGCATATCTTTCGGCACCTTGGGGGAGAACTGCACCCCGTCGTTAGGTATCCTCTCCGTTACCTTTATCACCACAACCTTTTCCATTACATCGGGATGCTCTTTTTCAATGCGTGTCCGCGCATCCACGTAGGTTGCACCGGCATCAACATCACCGTTATAGACTGCAGCGACAACCGCGTCATGGCTCCCCGCATCGAGAATCTGTTTCAAATCCTTATCGGGGTTGATTCCGGCCGCTCGCATGGTAAGCATCGGAATAATCCAGCCGCTGGTGGATAGGGGGTCGGGCCGGCCGAAAGTCTTTCCTTTTAAATCGGCGATGGTCTTAATTCCCTTTTTGGCGCCTGCAATAATCTGCCCGTAGTAGGTCGCGCTTCCGCTGCGAACCGAAACCAAAGCCGCCTCAGTTACTTTTCTATCAGCGGCAAGGATATAGGCGAAGGTTGCCAGGGATGACATGTGGGCTGTCGGCGGATTGCTGGAAAGAGCCTCGATTACACCCGCGTATTCTGTGGCCACATTGGTTGAAAAATAGTACCCGGTCTTGGCATGCAGCAAATCGGCTACTTCCCGGGCCCCCGCGGCAACACGTTCCATTTCACCTGAGGGTACAAAGGACCAGACAATGGGATTTTCCTCCGAACCTAAAGGCGCAGGGAATACATTACCGGCAACAAGGACTGTTAACAGTAAAGCCATAAAGAATAGTTTTGTTTTCATTTCGCTTTTTCTCCTTTTTAATTTTTTGCTGGATGAAGAACTTTATCATAGATATTATAATGAAAGCAACGCTCTGTAAATATTATTTCTCCATTTTCCTGGTATCTCCATAATTTCTCCATAATTTTCTTCTATTATTATTTTTAATATAATCACAGGAGGATCCAGATGGTAGACCGTATAAAGCTGACTGTGAAAGGCATGACCTGCCAGAATTGTGAACACCGCATTGAAAAAACCGTGCAAGCCCTCCCCGGGATTATCAAAGCCGAAGCCAGTTATGCCAGGGGGACTGCCATTGTTGAGTTTGATTCCGGTATCATTTCTCCGGTTGATATTAAAAAAGCGGTCGAGGCCGCGGGCTATGCAGTGGCGGAAGGGGAAAAACCAGGACGAGCCTCCGCGGATTCTTTTACAGCCTTGCAGTTAGCCGGTATTGCCGTCATACTGGCCGCCTTGTTCCTCATCGCCCGGCAGACCGGAATTTTCAATCGGTTGCCCGTTATCGAGCAATCAATGGGTTACGGAATTCTCTTTGTGATAGGTTTAATTACTTCAATCCACTGTATCGCCATGTGCGGCGGCATAAATCTTTCCCAAAGCGTACCAAAAACAGTTCCGGTTGACACGAAAGTTATTTCCCGGATCAAGCCGGGTCTTTTATACAACGGAGGAAGAGTTCTTTCTTACACTGTGATCGGCGGAATTGCAGGTGCGGCAGGTTCTGCGGTTCATTTTTCGCCTGTCGCCCAGGCGATTATCGTGATAATTGCCGGTGTATTCATGATCATCATGGGAATCAATATGCTTAATATCATCCCATCCTTTAAAAAAGTCGCTATCAGGCTTCCGAAATCATTCAGCCGGCGGATTGACCGGTTAAAAGAGGGCAAAGGGCCTTTTATCGTCGGGATTTTAAACGGCTTCATGCCCTGCGGCCCGCTTCAATCCATGCAGCTCTATGCCCTGGGTACCGGCAGTTTTATCTCCGGGGCCTTTTCCATGTTTACTTTCAGCGCAGGTACAGTCCCTCTAATGATGGGTTTCGGTGCCATAAGTTCCCTTTTATCAAAAAAATTTCACGCACGAATACTAAAAATCAGCGCTCTCCTGGTTATTCTATTGGGCGGGGGAATGCTTACCAGGGGATTCAGTCTTTCAGGGATCAGTATAATCCCCGGGACGTTTGGAAATAAAGTAAACACGAAAAATATCGCCTATATACAGGACAATGCC
Organism: Spirochaetota bacterium; assembly: GCA_040752435.1. GTDB lineage: Bacteria > Spirochaetota > Spirochaetia > SPDA01 > JBFMGN01 > JBFMGN01. The sequence goes on along the minus strand of JBFMGN010000073.1, from coordinate 1,361 downwards.
CAGTATGTTGAAACCGCTTTCCATAACTCTGAGTATGAACCGATTATTATTCAGGCCGGAATGCCTGTTAAATGGACTATAAATGTTGAAGAAGGAACATTAAACGGCTGTAATAATCCGATAACAATACCTGCCTTACAAATTACAAAAAGACTTTTACCTGGAAAAAATGAAATAGAGTTTACCCCTCAAGCCCCGGGGGATATTATCTATACCTGCTGGATGGGTATGATTGCCAGTACAATCCGGGTTGTCCCGGACCTTAAAAAAGTTACCACTGGGGATCTGGCTGCGGTTAGAGAAAAGGCAGTCGCTTCCAGTGGAAGCTGCTGCAGTGGAACAACGGCTTCCGCCTCCGGCGGGCAAAGCTGCTGCAGCAGCGGCGGTACGGGTGAAGGCATTCCACCAATCAATTTTACAGGCGAAGGGATAACAATACTCACGGAAAAAATCGAAATATCTAAACTAATCGGAAACAAGCAGTATATTAATCTTACAGTGGATGCCAACGGTTACTCACCATCTATTCTGGTGCTTCAGCAGGGTATCGAAGCCCGGTGGAATCTTTCATTTACCAGTTTTGACGAAAAAAATTACCGCATGGTAATCCCGGCTTATAATACCCGGATAGAGTTCGCCGAAAAAGAAAACAGCATCGAATTCATCCCGGAAAGAGATTTTATTTTCTCAAGCTGGAAAGGCGATTATAATGGTTACGTTAAAGTGGTGGAAGATATATCCACTGTGAACATGGATTCTATCCGTTCAGAGGTGAAGGCCCTGTCAAAGAAAAAATTGTAAGTAATTCCGGATGGGCGTTAATCAGGTAGAGAGGAAATCCAGGTACACTTCTGATAAAATGTGACGCTGGAGGCCAAAATAAAAAAGATTCTCCTGGTAGATGACGAGGTAAAGCTACTCGAGGTTGTCAAGGCATATTTGGTGAGGGCCGGGTATGCAGTTACCACCGCGCAGTCCGGCAAGGAGGCATTGAAGAAATTCGAGCTTGAAAACTTCTCGTTGATCATCCTGGATTTGATGCTGCCCGATATATCCGGTGAGGAAGTGTGTAAATATATAAGAAAAAAATCGAGGGTACCGGTTATTATGCTTACTGCCAAATCGGACGAATCAGCCGTACTGGAGGGTTTTCAAGTAGGAGCCGATGATTATGTTACGAAACCTTTCAGTCCAAAAGAACTTTTAGCCCGGGTGGCCGTGGTTTTACGAAGGACCGGCCTCCTCCCTCTTTCCGATAAGCTCGAGTTTAACCAGGGTGACCTTAGCGTTGATATCGGCTACCGTGAAGTCAAAAAAAAGGGGGGGCCTGTAAACCTTACACCGCAAGAGTTCAGGCTTTT
>JBFMGN010000729.1:0-2419 GCA_040752435.1 Spirochaetota bacterium | reverse complement strand
CCCAGACGGGTCGCCGAAAGGTGTTTTCACCCGTATCTCGTGTATCTCCGTTAATTCCTGCATGTGATACAGGCCGCTTCCCCCGATAATGCCGATTGAAATGTTTTCAGCCATAGATTTCCCTTTTACTATTGTTTTTCGCCGGCGTTATGCCGCCTGGTATATGATATATCACAATTCAAAGATCTGTCAAAGATACCAAATAGCTTTGACAATCTTGTTTTTGCGGGTATACTGGAGGCATGGTAACAGATGAAATGATAAAGAAGCTGCCCAAGGTGGAATTACATGACCACCTGGACGGAGGTGTCAGACCGGCAACTATTATCGAACTGGCAAAACGATATAAAATCGACCTTCCAGCAGAAGACCCTGAACAGCTTTCGAAATGGTTTCACAGGGGAGCCGATCGCAAAAACCTGGCCCTGTATCTTGAAGGTTTCCGGATTACTCTCTCGGTCATGCAGACAAAAGAGTCGCTGGAAAGAATCGCCGAGGAAACGATGGAAGATCTGGCAGCCGATAATGTAGTCTACGTGGAAATCCGTTTTGCCCCGGCCCTTCACCAGGAACAGGAACTTAATCTTGAAGTTATTGTAGAATCCGTTTTAAGGGGGCTTGAAAGCGGCAAGCAAAAAACCGGCACCGAATACGGGCTTATTTTGTGCGCCATGAGACACCAGAATAATTCTTTGGAGATTGCCGAGCTGGCCGTAGCGTACCGCGACCGGGGAGTGGTTGGTTTCGATATAGCGGGGGATGAATACGGGCATCCGCCGAAAAAACATCTTGAAGCTTTTGAGTATATCCGGAGCAGGAACTTCAACATCACTATCCATGCCGGTGAGGCTTTCGGGATTGAGTCTATCTGGCAATCGATTCAGATTTGCGGCGGCCACAGAATCGGCCACGCTACACGCCTGGTCGAGGATATGGTGGTGCATGGGACGCGAATCGAAAAAATGGGCTCCTTATCACATTTTATCAGGGATAAACGTATTCCTCTGGAAATATGCCTCTCCTCGAATATCCAGACCGGGGCGGCGAAGTCCATGGATGAACATCCTTTTCCCGTTTATTACAGGAATAATTTTCGTGTAGCTCTGTGCACTGATAACCGATTGATGAGTAATACAACTCTTGGAAAAGAAATGTCCTATGCAGTCAAACATTACAATCTTACACTCCGGGATTTGGAAAAGATAACGATCAATACAATGAAATCCGCTTTTGTACATCATGATGAAAGGATACGGGTGATTTTTGATGTTCTGAAACCGCGTTTCGCACAAATGCGGGCTGAAACAAATCCTATGGAATGAGGTAATTTCAAAAACCAGAATTTATTAGCCCCCTTCGAGGGCGAGAAGCTAGGGCAAGCATATGGGGTAGCCACGGAAGCACACGGAAATATGCGGAATAATAGACTATTCAATTAAACAAAGACTTATTTAAATTACTTTTTTTCCGTATCTTTCCGCGGATTCCGTGGCTTATATTCTGAAAGAACCTCGAATAATATATTAATTTATTAAATCAGGAGGATTTGGTGAAAATGAGTGAGATACGGTTTCCTGCAGACTTCAAGTGGGGCACAGCCACTGCCGCTTACCAAATTGAGGGTTATCCCCTGGCAGACGGTGCATCTCCATCAATATGGCATCAATTCAGTCATACACCGGGAAAGATCCGGAATAACGAGAACGGGGATATCGCCTGTGACCATTATCACCGGTACGAAGAAGACCTCGAAAACATAAAGAAGCTCGGTTTGAATGCCTACCGGTATTCGATTTCCTGGCCCCGGATTGTTCCCGAACCGGGTAAAGTAAACCAGAAAGGACTTGACTTCTACCGGCGGCTTACGGACCTGCTGCTTGAAAAAGGGATTACGCCCTTGATTACACTTTTTCACTGGGATACACCGGCATGGCTGCAGGAAAAAGGCGGGTTCGCCAAACGAACGGTAATTGATCACATCCATTTTTACAGCGAAGTATTGTTCAGGGAATTCGGCGACCGGGTAAAAAACTGGGTCACGATAAATGAACCTTTCGTCTATGCAGTGGACGGATATGTGCTGGGAGACATGCCGCCCGGGCATAAAAACGATTTAAAAAACATGTTCCGTGTTTCACATTTCCTCCTCCTGTCCCATGCCAATATTGTCAAGAGTTTCAGAAATGAAGTCAAAAACGGTAAAATAGGGATCGCACAAGCCCAAATTTGGATTACCCCTTTTCGCCCCAATAACGAAAATGATCAAAAAGCGGCGGAAGTTATGGACAGTATAATCAACAGGCTTTATCTTGATCCCCTGATTTTCGGACGATATCCGAAATCAATCGAAAAGCGTATCACACGTTTTTTGCCGAAAGGGTATGAATATGATTTAACAAGTATGGCCGAACCTTTTGAT
>JBFMGN010000728.1:0-2419 GCA_040752435.1 Spirochaetota bacterium | reverse complement strand
TATTTCGTTGATCCCACTTGTAATCTCTTCCATTCCGGTCTTGGTATCTGTGGAAATTGTATTCAATTCGTTCATTGACGTAGTTATGCTCTCGATTTTTGAATCTATCTCACCGTACGACTTCTTTACATCCTCGGTAATACTGACTAAGGAAGTTAATGCCTCTACAATCTGGGAGCTCCCGATAGAAAGTTCGTCGGTTGCGGACTTCATTTCCTGCATACCCTGGGCAACATCTTTTACACTTTGTACAATCTCAATAAAAGATTTACCGGTCTTTTCAGTGGATTCTTCAGACACGCGAATATAGCCGGATATCTCCTTCAAGGATTTGGTGATGCTCTTCGCGTTACTGCTGCTTGACTCGGCAAGCTTCCGAATCTCATCGGCCACTACCGCAAAACCTTTCCCCGCTTCCCCGGCATGCGCAGCTTCAATGGCAGCATTCATGGCGAGCAGGTTGGTCTGGGAAGCGATATTCTGAATTACAGTTATCATATCCATAATAACGTTCGCCGATTCCGTAACCTTTTTTATAATCTGTACCGTTCCTTCCATTTCGGACTCGCCCTCCAGCGCGGTTTTTTCCAACTGGTTTGCGATCCGCAATTTTTCGGCTGCCGCCCGTGCAATGTTATGAATGGAAGCGGACATCTGTTCAATTGATGCAGACGATTGATCAATGGCCGAGGCTTGAGATGCGATTAAGTTCCCGACTTCGGAAATAAACTCCTTGACACGCTGGGCGGACAGGGAAGACGCGCTGACTTCACTATCAAGGCGGACAATCTTGTTTTTCATGTTTTCAACATTCGTCTTTATTTCCACGAGTGAAGCGGCTGTTTCTTCGGAAGTTGAGGCAAGCTCTGCACTGATATTCCTGGTAACAATTGTAACATCTTTAATACGTTTTATCATCTTATCCAGGGAATCGATGAAACTGTTGAAATACCCGGACAAGACCCCAATCTCATCTCTGGATTTAACATTGGAGCGAACAGTCAGATCACCGTCGGACGCCTTCTGGAAATTCGCTATATAACCGATAAGGGGTTTTGTTACGACACGGATTACAAGCCACATAAAAAAGACGATGACAAGCAAGATCGCAGCCGTAAGCAGGATGATATTCCGGGTCGCCGCTAACTGGGTAGTTTCTGCGGCATGCAGGGAGCTTATTATCTCGAAAGCCCCGTGGATTTCTCCAACCTTCCAGCCTTCTTTTATCCCGCCTATGGGGTCAGGTGAACCGGCAGGCTCCCCGTGGCACAGCAGGCATTCCGCCGTAAGTCTGATAGGTCTAAAAAAACGGATCTGATGGGGTTCATATACTATTTTTTCAGTCAAATTTTTTTCTTGTAATTCCATTAAAACCTGTTTTTCAAGTTCGGTGGGTTCGTTTTCGGGGTTCCGAGGATTAAACGCTGGCGTTCGGAATTCATAATTGGCCTCCCCGGCGTTTTTTTTCGCCACTTCAATAGCCGTAAAAATCGGAACAGCCTGGCGTATTTTAGTTCTGTCGCCCATCTTCACCAGCTCGTCGAAGGGACGGATTACGTTGTTTTGAATCTTCAATGCCATTGCGTCTCTGACAGCCTCGGCGGTATGGACTACCACCCTGCTTTTCTCCAAAACTGAAAACTCAGCCTGAATTCGGATATCCCTAATGTACAAAATAGTCGTAATAACCCCAAGGCAAATGATACCGAGAATCGATATGGTTAGGAGTTTTACTTTTATGCTTAGATCTTTGAACAACACAACCCACCTCCACCTTGCAATCAACGCTTACTTGTTTGCTGTTTATTCATCCTATTGTAATATAAGTATACGCCACGAAACAATACCATTCTCCTCAACAAACTGCGTTAAGAAAACAATCTTGCAGTCTGTCGGTAAACTGTTTCTATTACTTCGTTTAAAGGAAGAGGATCGGAATACCGAGGTTTGCAGGGAGAGGAAATCATTCCGTTGCTGAGATTGTTGTTGCCGACCATTGTTGCTATTTCAGCGAGAGACGTATTACCGGACAAGGTCTCTGTAATGCTTTGTATCACAGGAACAGCATCATTCAAGGCTTCTTCGTATAGATCGTAGAAGGATTCCGATTTTTGTGTATATTCCAGGCAGGGGTCAAGCCATCTTGTATGTGAAAGATTCATGTAATCAATATGCTCAGGCACTGTAAAAGGGTGAAAAAAAATAAGAAGCCGTTTTCGCATATGTCCCTTGGAGTCACGCTCAAAAGCCTTTTTCCTGTTATCGATACTTAAAGGATCGGTCAGCCTGTAAAAACTAAAGGTATCCTTAAAGGCATTTTCGATCCGTTTGGAAACCATTCCGGAGCTATCTACCTGTGGGTAGACTGCCGTGACTGCCTCGGAAAACATTGAAATTATCCCAGAACTAATAATTTTTT
>JBFMGN010000727.1:0-2425 GCA_040752435.1 Spirochaetota bacterium | reverse complement strand
TTAGAGTCTGTCCATAAACTCTAACTGCTCATAACAAAAGGGGAAATGGTACAATTGCAGAGAAATCAAAAACAGGAGGAAGAATTGAAACTACTGAATGATTTAAAACTGCAATTTGAGAAAGAGTTATGGGCATTAAACCCGGAATTGGCGGTAATAGATACGATACTGAACAATTATCCAGAGATAATCGAAATAGTACGGAAAGGTATCACAGGCGGGAAAGAAGGCAGCAATATAGGCAGGCAGGACATGCCTACGGTGGAACAAATCGTCAGGGCTGCGATATACAAAGAGATGAAGAACCTAACATATCGTGAGCTTGAATACGAGCAGCATGATTCAAGGATGTGTGCGATATTCGTCAAGCTTGATGATCGCAAGCCGTTTTCATTTGAGGCATACCAGAAATACATATCGAGGATAAGCGGGGAATCTCTGAACAAAGTAATGGTGGCGATCAACAAGATAGCGATGGGAGAAGGTATCGAAGACGGCAGGAGTATCCGGACCGACAGCACGGTAGTAGAGACGGACATACATTATCCTACGAACAACTCTCTGATATGGGATTGCATCAAGACAATAGATCGGCTCCTGAAGAAACTGAAGGAAAGCGGAGTGGAGATAAATGTGCGGAGCTACAAGAAACAGGCGAAGAAAACCCATTATAAGATCAACAACACCAAAGAGAAAGACAAGCGGGAGGAAGAATTCAAGAAACAGTTGAAGCTGCTGAGGAGCAGTATCAACCAAGCTGAACGCGCATTAACAGCGACATTGCCTAAGACAATAGGTGGATGGATAGAAGCGCAGGCGATTATGAAAGAACTCAGGGAGCTGCTGCCGAAAACCGAGAAGGTCTATGATATCTCATGGCGTCATGAGATTTTGGGTAAGGCAGTACCTAACAAAGAAAAGATATTTTCGATCTATGAAGACCATACGGACATAATCGTAAAGGGGAAGCGGGAAGTTGAATTTGGGCACAAGGTAAACCTTGCGACGGGCAGAAGCAACCTGATACTTGACTGCACAATACTTGAAGGCAATCCTTCGGATTCAACACTTTATACGGATGTGATCAACCGTATACATGGGAACTACGGGATAGTGCCTCGTGACATGGTGACAGACGGGGGATATGCATCGAAAGACAATGCCCGGATAGCGCAGGAAAAGGGGATCGTCAATATTGTATTCAACAAGATAGTGGGGTCGCTGAAGAACATTGTAAGAAGCAAGAATATTGAGACACGTTTAAAGAAATGGCGCAGCGGCATGGAAGCGGTAATTTCTAATCTTAAAAGAGGATATGAACTATTTCGGTGTGAATGGAAAACAAGGGCAAGGTTTGACGCCAAGGTGTACTGGAACGTGATCGTTTACAACATTCGTGTGATGACAGGAGCACTTCTTGCAAAGATGCAAACGCAGATGTAATGACATCGGGCATATTACCGGCATAAAAATGGCGACGAGGGATACCCATGTCCAAAATCATCAAAATGATGATGCGGCGTATGATTTTAAAGAAACATTCAACAAAATTTGAAAAAGTGAAAGACGCCCGGTGTGGATTTACATCCGCAAATCAAAAAACCGGGAGTTTATGGACAGACTCTATTTAAAGAAGAGGTACTATTGGCATTACGCTGGCAGACAAAAGAAAAGGCTGTTGAATATATAGTCAGTTCTGTCGGTCTTGTTTCCGTAGTTATTCTCCTCCTGATCGGCTTCTTCCTCTTCAAAGAGGCCTTCTATATTTTTTACAAAGCAGGTGTTGCAAAGATTATCTTCGGCAGTGAATGGTATCCCACATATGATCCGCCAAGCTTCGGCATGTTCCCGCTCATCATGGGAACCGTCGCTGTTACCTTTCTCACTGCAGTTATGGCGATCCCTCTGGGCATTGCAACTGCTGTCTACGTAGCGGAAGTGGCCCATCACAGGGTCAAGGAATTTCTGAAGCCCCTCATCGAAATGCTGGCAAGTTTCCCCTCAGTTGTGCTTGGATTCTTCGGGATGGTAATCATAGCTCCGATTCTCTCCAACTGGCTCTCTCCGATTCTTTCGGAGAAACTGCCTGAGTTCCTGAGAAATACAAACATTCCCTTTCTCTCTACAACACTTGCTGATTTCTGTTATGACAAATTGTTCATTGCCTCCGGGCTCAACATTTCGACAGCGGCCTTGATGTTGACAGTGAGAGCAATCCCCGTTATTTCAAGCATTGCTGAAGATGCACTGACTGCGGTTCCGCGCACATACCGGGAGGCCTCCTATTCTCTTGGAGCAAATAAATGGGAGACGATATGGAGGGTAGTAATACCTGCCTCTGTATCAGGATTAAGTGTTGCTGTCATCCTGGGAATCGGCACAATCATCGGGGAGACCATGATTGTGCTCATGGTGGCTGGCGGTG
>JBFMGN010000726.1:0-2429 GCA_040752435.1 Spirochaetota bacterium | reverse complement strand
GGTTTCGATTCGGTGTTCGCAATACCGTAGACGGCCGCCAGCTTGGCAATAGTTGTAGTTTTACCCACTCCAGTCGGCCCTACCAGGATAAAAATTCGTGTTCCGCCGGCCGGCTGTTCCCGTAAAATCGAGACTTTCTCACCAATCCATTCGATCACGCTATTTTCAACAAACTGCTCGTTATCGAGTTCCTCCAGAGAAAAGGTCCTTTTTATCCGTTCTGTTACCTCCCGGATAAAAGTAACTGTAAAATCGTTCTGCTTAAGCAGTTGTTCCATTTTTGATATAACAGCATGCTGTTGCCTTTTCCCGTTGTCTGGCGCGGCTACCCTCTCTTTTATCTCCCGTACCTCTTTTAAAACCTCGTTAAGGGTGGCCTCATTTTTTACGGATGTCTCACTTTTCAGGTTGGTGAGGATCTTTTTCTTTTCTTCTTCCAAATCGATGGATTTCTTTCTGACAGGATCTTGAGACAGGTATCCTGAAACTTCGATGCCTTCCTGGGTGAATAAACCGAAAAAACCCCCCATTCGAATCGTTCGATGGGTCATTATTTTGGCCTGCTCTCCATATTTCTGCCTGATTTTTTCCACCGCTTCTCTATGTGTTAAGGCCTGTTCAGTGAAATATTGCATAGTCGTTACCTCACTCCTCAAATCTTATTTCACCAAGGGCTTCAAGTTGAAGGCCGGATACAATTTCCGGTATGGACAATACAACCAGGTCCGGAATTTCCCTTCGGGTGCTGGCTTTTATGAGAGGTCGTGCAGCTTCAGAACAGAGTATGACCGGATACTCCCCCTGTTCCTGTATCCGCCTTAAAGCATTGGAGAGCGTATTGATCCATCTTCGTTGAAACTCAGGTTCTAAACCGGCGACAAAACCAGCGGTTGTTTCCACCCTTGAATCGATTATCTTCTGTTCTATCTCAGGCTCTATGGTCAGCACTTTAAGTATCTTCTCGTCACCGGCGTACTGCAGACAAATCTGCCGGCCTAAAGCCTGCCTGGCTTTCTCTATAAGAAAACCGACATCTTTTGAAATACTTCCATAATCGGCCAGGGTTTCCAGTATTACCACCATATTTCGGATAGAGACCTGTTCCTGCAGCAATCCCTGCAGTACTTTCTGAATTTCCCCGATTGAAAGGAGTTTGTTGACCTCCTCCACTACGGCCGGATAATCATTTTTCAAGGTAGTAAGGATAGACTGGACTTCCTGCCGGCCCAGAATCTCAGCCGCATGCCGCTTAAGTATTTCGGTTAAATGCGTGGCGATTATGGATGGGCCGTCCACAACGGTGTAGCCTGCTTTTTCGGCTTTGTCCTTATACTCATCGGTAATCCACAGGGCCGGTAAACCGAAGGCCGGATCCTTCGTTTTCTCTCCCGGTATTTCCTCGGTGATATTGCCGGGATTAATCGCCAGGTAATGACCCAGTCGGATGGTTCCCCTGCCCACTTCGACGCCCTTTATCTTGAAACAGTACTCCGAAGGCTCAAGCCGCATATTATCAATAATCCGTATCCGCGGCACTACCAGCCCTAAATCCAGGGCGGCTTCCCGGCGTATCCTCGTTATCCTGTCGAGCAGCTCCGCACCTTGATCCTTATCCACCAGGGGGATCAAGCCATAACCGAGCTCCAGAGAAAGGGGATCCAGCGGCACAACCGGTGATATTTCCGCAGGAACTTCCTTGCCCCGCTCCGCGGCTTCTTTGATTTTTTCTTTTTCAGAAACGGCGATCTGCTTCCGTGTCAGCCTGAAGGCAAGCAGACCGGCCAAGAAAGACATGGGGATCAGCAGATACCATGGGAAGCCGGGCAGGAACGAGAGTGCAAACAGGAAAAAAGCGGCTATCCAGTAGATCCTTCCCTGTCTTGAAAATTGAGTCGTTACATCCCGGCCGAAGGTTCCGTCGGAAACAGCCCGAGTAACAATCAGGCCAGTGGAGGTTGAAATCAGCAAAGCCGGAAACTGGGTTACAAGACCGTCACCGATAGTGAGAGATGTGTAGGTATCAAGTGCAAGCTGGATCGATTCCTTATGAAAGATCATTCCGACGATGATACCCCCTATCAGGTTAACAACGGTTATTAAAATACCCACCATTACATTGCCTGAAACAAACTTGGAAGCACCGTCCATAGCACCGTAAAAATCAACCTCCCGCTGCAGCTCATTTTTCCTTCTTGTTGCTTCTTCTTCGGTAATAGCGCCGGAATTATACTCGGCTTCAATGGCCATCTGTTTTCCGGGGAGGGCATCTAAGGTGAACCGGGCCGCCACTTCCGCCACCCGGGTTGCGCCTTTGGTAATTACGATAAACTGGACAGCGATGAGGATGATGAAGATTATAAAGCCGATTACAAGGCCTTCGGGCCCGGCCGTGCCTACCACAAACTTAGCAAAAGCTCTGATGATTTTAC
>JBFMGN010000725.1:0-2430 GCA_040752435.1 Spirochaetota bacterium | reverse complement strand
CATCAGTTTATCACCAAATTTTTTCGAACAATACATCGTAATGGCTGCCGTGAGTGTTGTTTTACCGTGATCGACATGACCAATGGTCCCAACATTTATATGGGGCTTTTTTCTCTCAAACTTTGCTTTAGCCATCGCTTCTTCCTCCTAAACAAATTCTAAAAACATAAACTTAAATTCAATATAATAATGCTAAGACAGTCCGACAATCGCTCGCCATGTCGGGCTATACCACTTCAGACTTACTTTTGCACTCTCGAAGAAGACATCGAAAGAAGGCGGGAAATCTGCAGTGAAAACAGATTACTTAACCGCTAGATCTGCAATCTATTGAAAGACACCGACCTGCACCACCTTACCATCCTGATGTTCCCTTAGAGACCCGGCATTAAACCCTTAGCTTGTCGAAAAAAACGTCCCGGCAAGCACATTTTTAGGATGATTGGTTTGGCTTAAACAAGCCGTTATTTAAAACAGGTAAATTTTAAATAACTTATGACAGGCATGAAATATCCGGACTGCCCGCCAACCCATGCCCTATCCGACACCTGTGTCGATAAGACCCCAATCCTGATTTTGATTAAAACAATACCCTATTAATTACTATCAATCAAGTGGTTATCAAATTTTTTTATCTACCACCTGTAATGGGCGAATGCTTTATTGGCTTCCGCCATTCTGTGGGTATCCTCTTTCTTTTTAAAAGCCGCACCCGTCGAATTAAAAGCATCCAACAGTTCAGCGGTCAGTTTTTCCCCCATGGTCCTGCCGCTGCGTTCACGCGCTGCATGGATAAGCCATCGCATTGCAAGCGCTTCGCGCCTTGTCTCGCGAATTTCCACCGGAACCTGGTAGGTCGAACCTCCTACCCGCCTGGATTTAACCTCAACAAGTGGTTTTACATTCTCAAGCGCTTTCATGAAAACGTCGATGGAGTCTTGTTTGGCCTTTTTCCCCAGGGAATCCAAAGTTTCATATACGATATGGGCACTGACCGACTTTTTTCCGTTCCGCATCATCCGGGTGATAAATTTCTCTACAACCCGGCTGTTATATCGTGGATCGGGCAGAACCTCTCTTTTTGCAATAACTTTCCTTCTCGGCATTTCCTTTTATCCTCTTAACCTTTACACCTTCGGTTTTTTGGCTCCGTATTTTGATCTTCCTTTCTTCCTGTCTTCGACGCCAAGGGTATCCTTCGTACCCCTGATAATGTGGTATCTTACGCCGGGAAGGTCTTTTACTCTTCCACCTCTTAAAAGAATCACGGAATGCTCTTGTAAATTGTGCCCGATACCCGGTATATACGCAGTGACTTCCACGCCGTGAGAAAGCCTTACCCTGGCGACCTTTCTAAGGGCCGAATTCGGTTTCTTTGGTGTAATCGTCATAACTCGAGTACATACCCCCCGCTTCTGCGGGCACCGGCCCAGGGCGGGTGCTTTTGTTTTCTTTTTTATCTTCTTCCGCCCTCTTCGGACCAGTTGATTGATAGTTGGCATTTATTAAACACGCTCCCTTAACATCAATATTCAAAAAAAGTAGTAAGACAGTAACAATCCAAGATAAAAAAGTCAAGAGCTATTCCAAAATCTTAAGTTATTGAGCCACTTTCAAAAATGAAGAACTACGAGCTCACGCTCGTAGCCCCCTTCGAGGGCGAGAAGTTTGCGCAAAATATAGGGTAGTATTATGTCTCAGATTCCAGCTCTTCTTCTTGAACCTCGAGTTGCTGTTCCGCCTGGCGTTTTGCTTCCAGAATCAACTGCATTGAAGCATCCAGGTCTTCGCTGGTTTCGTCATAGAGCTTGACGTTACGATACTCTTTTTTCCCGGTACCCGCCGGTATAAGATGCCCGATAATAATATTCTCCTTCAAGCCGTGCAAATTGTCGGTGCTTCCGGCAATAGCCGCATTGGTTAAGACCCGGGTAGTCTCCTGGAAGGACGCGGCGGAAAGGAATGAATCTATATTTAGGGACGCCCGGGTTATTCCAAGGAGTAACGGTCGTGCAACCGCAGGTTGCCCGCCTTCCCGTACAACCTTCTCATTTTCCTCGTGGAATTTGTATTTATCCACATGGTACCCATAAATAAAGTTGGTATCGCCTACATGGCCAATCTCAACCTTTCGCATCATCTGCCTGACAATCACACCTATGTGTTTATCGTTGATATTAACCCCCTGCAGCCTGTAAACCTCCTGAACTTCGTTTAAAAGGAAACTCTGAAGGGCATTTTCACCCAGAATATGAAGAACATCATGAGGATCAATTGTACCATCGCACAGCATTTCCCCTGCCTCAACCGTATCCCCGTCCCGCACCAGAAGATGTCTGCCCATGGGTACCAGGTGTTTATACTCGTTGCCGAAGGGATCTACGATTATTATTACTCTCTTGGCCTTAACAATCCCTTTGAACTTTACCA
>JBFMGN010000724.1:0-2434 GCA_040752435.1 Spirochaetota bacterium | reverse complement strand
CTTTGTATTGCTTTTCCTCAACTACGCTGCCGTTTCTTCCATAGACTGTTTCAGAAGTTAAGGTCTCTCTTTCAAAGTATAATTCTTTTATCTTCTCACCCCCCGCATACACCGTTTCCCACCGTTTGTATTCATCGCCTTTATGCAGAAGCCTGCGAATCTCCCTATCGTCCGCGCCCCTTTCAAGAACCAGGACATAGGGAAAATCGTTCAGCCTGTACTGGCTAATTTTTTCCAGGGGCAAGCCGATCTCATCGGAACGAAAATAGTCCTTTCCCCGCATTGGGAATACGGACAAGAGAGAAATTACACTTACGAGCACATATTTCTTCATTCAATATCAAGCAGCGTATCAAGATAGTCTTCAGTAGAAAAGGGGAGGAGGTCGTTTAACTTCTCACCGGTACCTATGAATGCAAAGGGTATCCTTAAGTTTTTTGAAATTGAGAAGGCTATTCCGCCTTTGGCAGTGGAATCATACTTTGTCAGTATTATGGAATCCAACCGAACAGCTTCATGAAAAGTCTCGGCCTGCCGCAGGGCATTCTGCCCGGTAGTTGCATCGACTACCAGCATTTTCTTGTAGTGGGTATCCTTGATCTTGCCCTTCACCACTTTATCGATTTTCTGAAGTTCCTTTACCAAATTCGCCTTATTATGCATTCTTCCGGCGGTATCTGCAATAATCAGTTTAGCCGCTTTCGACTTAGCGCTCTCAATACTGTCGAATATGACCGCTCCGGGGTCTGCACCGGGCTCCTGGGCTACCACCCGCGCCCCTATTCGGCCGCCTAATATTTTCAACTGGTCGATCGCGGCAGCCCTGAATGTGTCGCCAGCGCTTAAAATTATCTTTTCCAAACCTATCGAAGTGGAATAAAATACGGCGAGTTTGGCGATGGTAGTTGTTTTACCCACGCCGTTTACACCTAAAATAAGGAAAAAATTCAAATCGTCATCCAGTATGAGCGGTTTTTCTGTTTTGAGATACTTTTTCAGGATATGTTTGAGCTCTCTTTGAAATTCCTCTTTTGTTTTCAAGGTCTGTTTTTTAGAGATCTCCATAAGTTCGTCTACCACAGCAACTGCAGTTGGAGCCCCAATATCCCCTTCAATAAGAAGATCTTCAAGCTCATTAAAAAAAACTTCGTTACCGCCTTTAAGCCCGAATAATTCCGTAAGCTTTTTCCCGAGATTCTTTTTTTGCACTGAAAACTCCTCTTCCATGGCCCAAATCATTTTTTTTTGGTCGCATCGCTTACCGCAATATATTCAACCAGATAAATAAGCGTATTAACAAAGAGCGAGGTTGTCACCACCATTCCACCTAGATAGGCGGAATAGCAGAGGGACGACCTGCGTTCCAGCCTGTTAATTTCATCGATATTGCTTTCCGCCTTCGCGGTTAATAAGGCGGCGGCGAAATCAACGCTCAAATTATAAAAAATAATCGGGATAGGAACACTTAATACGAAAAAGCTGAAGGCATAATAGAAGTTATCTCTGGTGGTATCTATTAACGCTTTTCTGTCAAAAAGTGCAGGTGAGAGTTGGAATTTTACGGTATCCGTCGTCCCGGGTGTAAGGGCAAACTCATAATCGTTATAAGATTCACTTTTTACAAGAACATCCTGTAAATCGTCGACTTTTTGAATTTTCAGCGGGGTTTTCCCTACCCAATTTGAAGCGACATAAACGTCAGAACCCTGCGGATACGATGCTATTGAAACATAGGCCGGTTCTTCTTTCCTTAGGGTTACTGTATACTCTTTTTCCTCATATGGGGCAACCTCGACCGTTCTCGTTTCTTCCTTGTAACCCGGTGATATCACCTGGATATTGTATCTCCCCGGCTTAACAACCTGCAAGTGGACATTACCCATACCATAATAGGTATCGTTAATAAAAATATCACCCACTTCGGGTTCCGTTGCAATATTCAAGTTTGCCCATTCTCTCCCCAGAATAAAGGTTTTAATTCCCCGGCCGGCTTCTTTCACGGCCTCGGATACTTCATCCCGGGTAAAGGCATTCGTATATTGATAAATAGTGGATTGAAAGGCATTACTGTAGGCAGTTATTTCCAGATAAAAATAACCTTCAACTTCTTCAATCGTTCCCCATATGTGAAAATCAAGTTCATTTGCTTCGGAGGTTTCCTTTACGGAGACAACGGGTAACGGCAAAAGATGGGTGCCGTCGCTTGATTTCTTAAAAATAATTGTTTTATTATTAACTATAGTAATTTTTTCAAAATCGGCTTTCTGAAGAAAACTTATTTTCTCATTATTCATTTTGATACTCTCAGAAAGTCTTTTATACTCGGTCGTGTCGGGGCTTTTAAAGAAAAACATACTGTCACTTTTTTCGTACAGTGCCGCTAACTGCAAACCGACTTTAAGTTTTTCATTCTCAATCAGGCGTTTTTTATACT
>JBFMGN010000723.1:0-2438 GCA_040752435.1 Spirochaetota bacterium | reverse complement strand
CCAGGCTGATTATGCCGAAGTAGAAATAAAAAAGGTAAGAACAAAAGTAAATATCGCCTTAATTGACGAAGAAATAAATCCTGGCGATTACTTAATGGTTCACGCCGGCTTTGCCATCGGCAAGATTAATCTGGAAGAAGCAGAGGCCAGGTTAAAGCTTTGGGGTTTGACCTCATGAACGGTAACTTCCGCAATCCAGAACTCAGTAAAATGATTTTGCAAAAAATAATCCCCCTGGCCCGGAAGGTTACCTGCCGGTTAGGCCGTCCACCGGTTTTAATGGAAGTTTGCGGGACCCATACCACAGCCATTGCCCGGCTGGGCTTGCGCAGCCTGCTGGCCGGCTTATGTGATTTGCGCAGCGGGCCGGGATGCCCCGTTTGTGTTACCGCTCAGGAAGATCTTGATCAAATCATTGCTCTTGCGCAAAGCACCAATGTTATAGTTGCTACTTTTGGGGATTTGCTCCGGGTCCCCGGCACATATTCTTCTTTAGAAATTGAGCGGGCAAAAAAAGCCAATGTAAAAATTTTTTATTCACCGGTAGACGCTGTTGATTTTGCTGCTGCCAACCCGCAGCAAGATGTTGTATTTTTAGGCATAGGCTTTGAGACCACCGCACCGGCAGTTGCTTTTAGCCTGGCCCTGGCCAAAAAAAGGGGGTTGAAAAATTATACTGTTTTTTGTCTGCATAAGCTGGTCCCGCCTGTGTTGCAGTCTGTTTTAAGCGACCCGGAGCTTTTAATTGACGGCTTAATTTTGCCCGGGCACGTCAGTGCCATTACGGGACGCGCGGCCTTTGATTTCATTGCCGCCCGGTACGGTATACCGGCCGTTATCACCGGTTTTGAACCAGTTGATATTTTAGAGGCGGTATATATATTATTAAAGCAACTTTTAGCCGGCCGGGCGCAAACAGTTAACGGTTACCCCCGGCTGGTGAAGGAAGAAGGAAATTTAAAAGCAAAAGAGATTTTAAGGGAATATTTTATTATGACCGCCGTAAACTGGCGCGGTTTTGGCTTAATCAGCCAAAGCGGGCTGGCCATCCCTGAAAAATATAACTTTCTTGACGCGGCAACCCGTTTTCCGGTAAATGTGCGCTGTTTAAGCCCCGCACTCAAGGGGTGTGCCTGCGGGGACGTTTTAAAGGGGAAAATTACTCCTTTTCAGTGTCCTTTGTTTGCCCGCTCATGTTCTCCTTTGCACCCGGTTGGCCCCTGCATGGTTTCTGCAGAAGGCACCTGCGCGGCTTATTACCACTATGAACAGGACAGGTAGTAAAAAAGGGGTACTTTTTTTGCCGCCAGCTTTTTGCTGCGGGAACCATATGCTCTAAAAAATTAAATATACTTTCCCGTTTTTATTTTGGTAATTATAAACATTAAAAAGGATGATCCCGCTTACTGATAAAGGAGCGCCGCATAAAAAATATTCAGGTCGGCGGGTATATCTGACGAGAGGTGATCACGTTGTCTGGCGAGGTCATTTTACTGGCCCATGGGGATGGGGGGTTGCTCACCCACCAGTTGATCCGTGCTCTTTTTTTACATTATTTTAATAACGAAATGCTCAACCCCTTGACCGACGCGGCATTATTTTATGTTCCACCGGGGCGGATGGCGGTCTCTACCGACTCTTACGTTGTTGACCCTATTTTTTTTCCAGGTGGGGATATTGGCCGGCTGGCCGTTTGCGGAACAATTAATGATTTAGCGGTCAGCGGGGCCCGGCCCCTTTATCTTACCGCCTCTTTTATTATTGAAGAAGGTTTTTCTTTAATTGATTTAGAAAAAATTGTTGTCTCCATGGCAAAAACCTGTCAGGAGACAAAGGTAAAGATTATTGCCGGCGATACTAAGGTTGTTGCCCGCGGCCAGGCAGATAAAATTTTTATTACCACAACAGGGGTAGGCTATCTCGCGCCGGAAGTAAATTTAGGTTACCACCGCCTGCAGCCGGGTGACCAGGTGCTGGTTAACGGCTGTCTTGGAAACCACGGTCTGGCAATTTTACTGGAGCGCGAGACGCTGGGTCTAAAAAATGAAATTATAAGTGATTGTGCCCCTTTAAACGGGCTTGCCCGAAAACTGCTAGATTTTAAAGGCGCCAAATTAATGCGTGATTTAACCCGGGGCGGCCTGGTTACCGCCCTAAAAGAAATTGCGCTGGCGGCAGGAGTGGACATCTGGCTGGAAGAAGCGGCTTTGCCTGTAGATGATAAGGTAAAAGGAATAACCGAACTGCTTGGCCTGGACCCGCTGTACCTGGCCAACGAGGGAAAACTTCTGGCCGTGGTCGATCCCGGGGAAGTCAACGCCGTTTTGGGTGCGATAAAGGAAAAAGTACCGGCTGGAAAAGCATGTGTAATTGGTGAGGTACACCGTGGAAAAGGAAACGTGTACTTAAAAACCGTCTTGGGTGGAACCAGAAACTTA
>JBFMGN010000722.1:0-2438 GCA_040752435.1 Spirochaetota bacterium | reverse complement strand
AGCGGAATTGTTGGAATCCAGGCAGAGCGGTGCCTGTGTGCAGGCAGCCATCATTTTTACGATTTCAGGGAGCATAGTGACCTCATCGACTCCCGGGGTACCTACGTTGACATCCAGCACATGTGCGCCTGCCTCCACCTGTTTGACAGCCAATTCACGAATGTAGTCGAAGTCTCTCTCCTTCAGGGCAACAGCCAGCTTTTTATGGCCGGTCGGATTGATCTTTTCCCCAATGATCGTAACAGGCCCGTTAGTATCGATCCGAACTTCCTGGCTTTGGCTTTTTAAAATAGTCTGCATTTTATACCTCTTTATGCGATTTGAATGGCCTTCGATCATCTTGTGGTAAATCTGTTTCAGTGTCAAGTTTTGGTTATCCGATTATCAGGCTGCCTATTCCATTAATTGAGAATTGAGTACTGGTCCGAATACATAGTATCGAATCCAACAAGAATCGTTGCGTATGCAGTTTCTTTTGATAAATTATACAAATTACGGAGGCACTGATCTGTCATCGTGGAAGGGCTGACGGACATAATATTTTCTATATGCAGAATATCCTGATTGGCTTCCAACTCCGAGAAACCGATCGGCGGAATTAAGAAATAAGCCGGAACTTTACTATGCCCGCTCCGTCTTTCAGGGAAAAGAACGAAACCGTCACCGATACAAATATGTTTTTCTCGAAACTCTGTTTCCTTATCAAGAATTTCTTCCCCAATAATATGATAGAACTTACCATTAATTTCAAGACAGTTTTGGGTGCACTTAGCGTTATCCGCCACATCCTCAACCATATAGATCGTCGGCCTGGGGGGCTTTCGGAATCTGCAATCTTTCAATATTACGAAAACAGTCTCCCTTTCTAAAACGTTTTGCAGGCCGAGATTTACAAGCGGAATAAGTTGTGATTGTTCATAGGAATATTCAATTTTTTTTATTGTATCAAAATCTTCTCTCTTAATCTGTGTAACGCTTATTACTCCTGATAAGCTCGATAATAGGTCTTTAATCTTGTTCGTCATAATTAAGCATGATACGGATTATTAAAAAAATTTGAAGAGGTCGAATTGACATGGATTAATTAAATATGGTTCTCCCAACAATTTTCAATCCGTATTTTTGATATGCTTCTATTCTTTCATCGGCTGAAATTAGTGTCAGATTATTCTTTATGCATTGCCATATTATTAATCGATCAAACGGATCCTTATGATTTTCGTGTTTCGGTAATCGATGAGATGACGCAATATCATCTTCCTTAAGGTCATGGATTTGGAAGCCGGCATTGATGATTTCTTTCTTCATAAGGGGCGTGAGAGGTAAACCGGAGCGGATTCCCATTGGGATCAACTATTTTTCAAAACCGTGTCAACTGGTTTTGCTCCACAATTTATTGCATTTTGACTACATTTAATGTAGTATTATGGCATGAATCTATCAACCTTGTATTGGTTTTATAATATCTCTGGTATGCCTCGAAAGATGAAATCAGAACTTCCACCGCTGAATATAAGCGATGAAACTATAGGAGAAAGGATTGCACAGTTGAGGAGGGAACGAGGACTTACACAAAAGGAACTTGCCCAAAAAATCGGTATTGCAAGAACCCTCGTTACAGAATATGAAATCGGACGTTTGAGATTACATGATGAAATGATCACTCGCTTTGCACTTGCATTAGGAGTCTCTACGGATGAGATTCTTGGACTTTCTTCGAAAAAAGTTCCAAAGAATGCTCCTGAGCTTAAGATCACCAAAAGAATCCGCAACATTGAAAAACTTCCTCTTTCGCAGAAAAAAGCTCTTTTAAGTACAATTGACGCCTATCTGAGGGCAAATGAAAAGAAGGAAGAGGGTTAACAAGAAGTGAACCCTTTTGCGATATTTTAGTAAACAGCAATGAAAGGGGAGGATCTGGTGTATGCCGAGGATGACCATCGATATGTCGGTTGAGGAACTGGCAGAGACTATCACTCATCTCACTGATGAAGAGCGGGAAACTTTGTTACTTCTCCTTTCACCGGACGGAAAAGAACTTAAAAAACGTAAAGAAGAGATCGAAAAGGGAACTGTAGCTACCGTATCACACTTCGATATTTTCAATGACTGAACTTCGCTATCATCCCCGGGTCAAACGTGATCTTAAACAGCTTGATCCTCTATTACGTAACGAAATTCGAGACGAACTTCTTCCTTCTATCCAGAAAAATCCACAGATTGGAATATCCCTCAAAGGTCAATTGAAGGGCATTTTATCCTACCATTTCAAGTATCAAAATATTCAGTACCGGATTGCCTATTTGTATTCGCAACATGCGGATACCATTACCATTTTAATGATTGGCAAACGGGAAAATTTTTATGCTGTGCTTACCAGGCGTCTTTCTTAGTTTTATTCTATTCCAGTAAGTGTATCACAGTTTCTCCCGCTCCGG
>JBFMGN010000721.1:0-2438 GCA_040752435.1 Spirochaetota bacterium | reverse complement strand
CGTTTTCGGCTGCCGAAGGCATCTGGAAAAATTGGACAGGGCAATCGGAATCTTCGGTTAAAGACAGGAATCCACCATATTCCGTCGTTGGGTCGTGCAGATCCATGCTGAGCAGCACCGCCAACTGCCCGATCAGATCCGGACAACGTAGAGCCTTCAACAGAAGGTACACCTTAAGCCAATCTTTTCCCAAAACTTGTCGATAGGCTTCAAACAATATTAAAAATTTAGCTTCTGCTTCTGCCTTCGATCGAACACGGTAATCGCTCTCTGGCCCAATTTTTTAAGGAGTGCGGCTCCCTGAGATAGATTTACTCCCACCTCTTCTTCCTTATGAGCATCTGAGCCCATTGTGATAATCGGATTCACCCGCCGGCGTTCGGCCTCAGCCAGATAGAGGGATAGGAGCTGTTCCGATGGATACATTTCTCCTACCGGATGTTGTAAACCTTTGGTGTTTATTTCCATCCCCACTCCAGACTCTAAAAGAGCATTTACCAAAGCCTCGGCAGAGTCACGGTACTTTTCGAAAGGCACAGGCCGAAACAACCTTCCCATGTTCTTCTTTATCCTATCCAAGTGAGCCATAACGTCGAAAAGACCGCTTCTAACAGCCTGGGACATCGATGTAAAGTATTTATGAAAGACATACCCCGCCTTGTTATTCTCAAACAGTAGATAAGCCCAACGCTCTGAGTTTATTTTTATTTCATCAACGGTATGAACAGAACCAAGCACATAATCAAAACGGCGGGCGATAAGGTCCTCGTAGCGGAAAATCAGTTCCTGAATTTCTTTTTCCAGATCTTCGTAATAATCTATCTCAATCCCCAGGCGAATCGTTAACTCAGGATATTGCCTTTGGCAGACCTGAATGCAGGCCCAGTGGTCGAGGAGCGCATTCTCGGTCATTAAGTAATCAGGGTCACGCAGCATCACGTGATTGGTAAAGGCAATTGCTTGCAAGCCCAATTCGATTGCCCGCCGGCAGCATCCTTCCACCGAGCTATACGCATCTATACTGACCGCGGTATGAATATGGTAGTCTACCAACTTCTGCATTTTTCCCAACCTATCAACCCGTCGCGGCTGACGCCGCAATGGGCCGAAGCGAACTTATCTCCTTCCCTCCCGGTAGCTGAGCAGGAGCTTTTGGGTCTGACGGTCATATATATTAAAGGCAGTAAATGAGACCCATAGACTCTGATTCTTATTAATGTTGCCTTGTCCTTGCTGCCTGGTCACCAACACCACGTCTTCCGATTCTAAGAAGATCAGGGTTTCACAGCCGGCCATGAGGACGGAATAGACATCCATTCTGACTGAATCGGGAGCTCTGTCCACGCTTAGGCGCAGCCATTCCGGATGAGCCGTTAAAAACACTCTCCGGCCATTGATCAGGTCCCTACCGGCTTTCTCTATCGGTACGTGGATCCCGGCTTTATCGCTTAGAAAACAAGGCTTTCCATTGTTGTTGCTTATGATTCCATCGAGCAGGTTTATCTGGGGATTGGCCATGAAATCGGAAACAAAAAGATTGGCGGAATCATTGTACAGGCCGGCAGGGGAGGCGGTTTGTTGCAGGACTCCGTCCTTTATGACTGATATGTAATCGGAAAGAGTCATGGCTTCCACTTGGTCATGCGTAACATACACCGTGGTAGCCTCCGCCTCCCCATGCACGCGCTTAATCTCAGAGCGGAGACGCATGCGAAGCTTGGCATCGAGATTGGAAAGCGGTTCATCCATCAAGAAAACCGGGGGCTTCGTTACGACCATCCGGGCGATCGCGACCCGTTGCTGCTCACCCCCCGAAAGCTCCGATGGATAACGGTTTTCATAACCCGCCATCCTGAACTTCGCCAATATCTCAATCACCGCCTTGGCGATCTCTTGCTTAGGTAAGCCTTTCTCCGGCAGCCCGAAGGCTATGTTATTGTAGACCGTCATATGGGGCCATAGGGCGTAGCTCTGAAATATAAGACCCACGCCCCGGTCGGGTGGGGGCATAAAAACACCTTTCTCTCTGGAAAAGACGCACTTGCCGCCTATATAAATTTCTCCTTCATCAGGATCTTCCAATCCAGCGATCATGCGCAGGATGGTGGTCTTTCCACAGCCCGATGGTCCCAATAGGGTGTGAAACTCACCCTTTCCCACCTCGAGATCAAAGTTTTCAACCGCTACTACCTTGCCAAAGCGTTTGGTTACGCCGCGTAAGGCGATGTATCTCATATTCACCCCTTTATCGTTCTCTTAAGCCTACATTTCGACAGGAGGCAGACCGCCTTAACCTCCATGCTGCATCCAGAACTCCTGCACCTTTACGCTGTTGTCCCAAATATATTTGGGGTCAAGCGGCCAGGTATTAAGCTTATCAAGGGATGGAGCACCCGCGGGAACCGGGTAGCCAGGAACAGGAACATAGTCGCCTATCA
>JBFMGN010000720.1:0-2439 GCA_040752435.1 Spirochaetota bacterium | reverse complement strand
AACCGTATCTGGCAGGCTGGGGATATGTAAAGACCGAGTGGCTTAATCAGTCTGAAGTTGAAGTAATTACACCGGAAAAATTAGAGAATTTAGTTGCCTCTGCCTGCTGATTCAAGGCTCCGGTTCCTCTTTCATCAAAAGGAATCTGAATTCTTCAGGGGAGACCACCTCATTTTCCGCAGGGGTATACTTTGGATCGGCCCCGGAAGGGGTTAAGGATCGGATTTCCACTACATTCTCCCTATGCTGGGAACAAAATGCACGCAGCTTCGGGAAAAGGGCCTCTAGATACTCGGAAAACGGCAATTGCATGTCGGTTATATTTTTAAGTAATTCGATAAATAGATGTTCCGTCTGTTGAAGACTTTCAAGATATTCAGCTCTATCCGAAAGATAAACATTATCTTTTAATACCTGTAACATTTGTCTAAGAGCGCTGTCTATGAAAAATAAATCCTCAATTACTTTATCCAGAAAATATTCTGTTGCAAGGTTCATGGTCAGGCCGTTTTTAAGCATCTTGATATTTTCACTCAGGAAGGTTAAATTGCTTTTATAACAAATTGCGTTTTTCATGGATTGCTTACCAACATATTCGGCAGCAAAGGCACTTTACTTGACATTGATTTCCCATTATGTTAGGGTATCACAACCTCTTTATCCGTACATTTATCGTACGGATCATTTAAAGTCCGAAAGGAGGAGTTATGATACTATACGAGGGTGTATTTATCTTCTCTACCAAAGAAGATAAATTCGTAAAAGGCAAAGAACTAGTTGCATCGGAGTTTAACCGCATAAAGGCTGTAATTCAAAAAGAAGAGGATATGGGAGATAAAGATCTGGCGTATCCGATAAAAAAGGAAAACCGCGGCCATTACTATTACTATGAGGTTGAACAGAGTCCTGAAAAACTTCTTGAGATCGAAAAAAACTTCAAACTAAGCCCGGAAATTTTAAAATACCTCTTTGTTAAAAAGATAAGCAGATCACGTTAAGCAGATCTATTTTTGTCGGAGGAGGTAAATACGTGGCCGATATCAATCATGTGGTTCTGGTGGGCAGATTAACACGCGACGCCGAACTTAAATATACAAACGCAGGCGTGGCTGTCAGTAAATTCAGTCTCGCCGTTAACCGCAGGAAGAAAGTGGGCGACCGATGGGAAGAGGAGGTAAACTTTTTCGATATTGTTGTATGGGGGAAAATGGCTGAGGCACTCAACCAGTACCTTGTAAAAGGTAAACAGGTCGCCGTGGATGGAGAACTTCGGCAGAGCAGGTGGGAACAGGAAGGGCAAACAAGGAGTAGAGTTGAGATATCCGCCGCATCCCTGCAATTGCTGGGAAGCGGAAATGCAAAAGCCGCTGCCAGACCGCGGGAAGATTCCAACCTGGATGTCGAGCGGCAGGAAAGCGTAGAATCCCATGCTTCTTTTGAAGACGATATACCGTTTTAAGCAGGAGGATAAAATAATCAAAATGGCTATGGATGACGAGAATACAAAAAAAATGGATAACAACGAGATGGAATATATTGAAAAAAGTATAAAAGATGAGGAAGTAGATGTTGAAAAAAACTTTGCCGAGGATGAGGATCCTGGTGAAGGTGACTATCGGAATAAAAGAGACATTGATTCAAAGGTAGGCTTCAGAGGGAAGGGGAAAGTCTTTTTCAGGCGAAAGGTTTGTAAATTCTGCACGCAGAAGCTCTCCCCGGATTATAAAAATGCCGATCTGCTTCGCAGGTTTACCACAGAGCGCGGTAAAATTTTACCGAGGAGAATAACGGGTACCTGTGCAAAACATCAACGGCTTCTGGCACGACAAATCAAACGAGCGCGGATGCTGGCGTTACTGCCGTTTGTTAAACATTGATGAAAAGGTTACAATGGAATACGCCCTGGTTTGAAATCCTGGGTCTTTCCATCCTGTCCTTTATACTGTACGAGACGGGGTTCTTCTTTTTTCTCTTTCTTATCCCCATCCAAATTCTTTTTATCAAGCGGGGTTTGAGGTTTTTTTTGTATGCCGCCGGAGCTGTTTTCTTCGGAATAGTAGTTCTATCTTTTGTTGGTACCCTCGTGTTAAAGGAAAAAGCTGATTTCCGGGTGGCGCTTACTGCCGTGGAAATTTTTTTTCCACTTATGTTTATTCTGGGTCTGGTCATTGTCAATCTTGGTAAGCCGAGAACCGGCAGGCGGCTATATAAGTTTCTGCTGGCTTTAGGTTGGGCCGTGGCGGTGAGCGTTCCTTTTTTGCTGGTTGTTATCACCAACGATCAGATTTCCGAATTATTACGACGCCAGGTTAACCTGGTTTTAAAGCTATTTTCCGATTCTTCCGGCCGGGAAGGCTTAAGTTCCCAGTTAACGGGTAATGCGGCGGAGGCCGCAGGTTTAGTGAACCTTATCCGGGAACTGATTCTAAAGAATTATCT
>JBFMGN010000072.1:0-9679 GCA_040752435.1 Spirochaetota bacterium | reverse complement strand
ATTAAAAAAGGACGGCTTTAATTGTCGTAGTATTGTTTCTTGTTGTATCATTGTTCAGAGACAATTATCCATAAAGGAGTGGCACATAATGAAAAATCTTTTACATGCTATCGATGAAGTTTTGTTGATGGGTCCGGGCCCATCTTCCATTCCGCCGGCAGTGTATGCGGCCTTAAGCCATAAAACCTTAGGCCATCTCGATCCTTATTTTATAGAGATAATGGACGAGATTAAAAAACTGCTCCAGATGCTTATGAACACAAAAAATAGAATGACTATACCAGTATCCGGCACCGGCTCGGCTGGGATGGAAGCCTGCTTTGTCAATTTAATCGAACCGGGGGATCGAGTCCTTATATTGATAAACGGCGTTTTTGGAATGAGAATGGCGGATGTTGCCTCAAGGCTGGGGGCCCAGGTGGATTCACTTGAGTTCGAATGGGGAAAACCGGTGGAAGTGCAGCCGGTAAAAGACAAACTGAGGACAAACTCCTATAAAATAGCGGCCGTTGTTCATGCCGAAACTTCTACCGGGGTGAGGAATCCCGTGGAAGAAATCGGGAGTCTGTTAAGAGGGAGTGATACCCTTTACCTGGTAGATACGGTTACAAGTCTCGGCGGCCTTGAAGTACGCCTTGATGCCTGGGGAATCGACGCAGTTTACAGCGGTTCTCAGAAATGTCTCTCCTGCCCCCCAGGGCTTGCCCCCGCCTCATTTTCCGATAAAGCGATGGAAGTTATCACTCATCGAAAAACCAAAGTCCCCAACTGGTATCTGGATATGAGCATGCTCGCTGATTACTGGGAAGGCAAAAAAAGAGCCTATCACCATACAGCCCCAATAAACATGTTGTATGCCCTCTACCAGTCGCTCCTGTTGATTTTTGAAGAAGGCACGGAAAAAGTATTCGCCCGCCATCTTGACTCGCATAAACAGCTTGCAGCCGGGCTTGAAAAGCTTGGAATTAAGATGCTCGTTGACTCTCAGTACCGGCTTCCCATGCTCAATGCGGTTTGTATTCCCACCGGTGTCGATGAAACGAAAATCAGAAACATTTTACGTATGGAACACAAAATTGAAATCGGAGCAGGTTTAGGTCCCCTCGCAGGAAAAGTTTGGCGGATTGGTCTGATGGGGCACACTGCGCGAAAAGAAAATGTCGATCGGCTCCTGAAAGCCCTTAAAACAGTCCTTTAACAATAGACTTTTTCTGTTAAAAATAACATAATCAATACCATGAATTGGTTATCGACCCTTTTAGCGACCACTGAAATCTCTTTGGCCGTTATTACCATCCGTCTGTTCTTAAGCCTGATTCTTGCCGGCCTGATAGGGCTGGAAAGAGAAAAACATAATCAACCGGCCGGCTTAAGGACCCATATCCTTATAGGTCTCGGTTCAACCTTACTCATGCTGGTATCCATTTACATCCCCCAGACATTCAGGAACTTTCAAAACGGAGATCCGGGACGGATTGCAGCCCAGGTAGTCTCAGGGATCGGTTTCCTGGGTGCCGGTGCTATAATCCGCCTCGGCTTGAATATAAAAGGACTGACCACGGCCGCCTCAATCTGGACAGTCGCGGCTATCGGGCTGGCGGTAGGTTCCGGCATGTATGCTGCCGGGCTCATAGCAACGGCATTTACACTGTTTACATTAATCCTCATCGACAAATTTGAAAAAAAGATTTTTCCCCAGGTTATTATGAAACGTCTCGAAATAGTATTCACAGGCAACCAGATCAGAAATGAAGAAGTTCTTGAAATCTTCAGCAAATTCAATATCAGCGTGGTATCCTACGATATTACCCAAGCCCTCGACAAAAAAACATCGAAGATGCAATTTGTCGTTCGAATACCGAAAAATACGGATTACAAATCTCTCTACAAGAAATTAAGATTAATTGAAGGTATAAAAACAGTAAAACTTGAGTGATAGTAAAATACAAATTATTTTCATTTGCACAGTCCGACAATGGCGCTACCATTGTCGCATACTTGCGAATAATTTTAGTGGAATAGCCCCGAAAAAGTAGTATCTTTATACTGTTATTTATTACAATCAATGCAGGAAAGGAAAATGGATACCAAAACCGAAAAGGAAATTTCATATTTACAAAATACGGTTATTCCATCCCTGAAAGGATGTTTTGGTGATGATTTGGGATCGGTTACCTTGTACGGAAGCCTTGCAACCGGCAATTTTATAAAAGGTGTTTCGGATATCAATCTGCTCGTCATATTGAACAAGCATGATGCCGCGAAAATTACTCAATGTGCACGTTTAACCCACAGAATTTTATCTAAGAAAAAAATAACCTTACTCATTTTAACCCGCGATGAGTTTTTAAACTCATCGGATGTTTTTCCAATGGAATATCTGGATATAAGGGAAACGGGCCGGCTGATGTATGGTAATACCGACGCCCAATCGCTTAAAATAGATAATGAAAACCTGCGCCTTGAAGTGGAAGAGCATCTTCGGGGCAGTATTACACACTTAAGGCAGTTGATTCTGGCGTCCGGCGGGAAAAAGCGGCCCTTATCACGGTCTCTTAAAAACTGGTATGGAGCCCAAAGCGCATTGTTCAGGGGAATTTTACGGTTAAAAGGAATTAATCCTATCTCTCAAGAGGAAAAGGATACAGCCCGGTATTGCTCTGAACTTTTCGGCCTACAAGGTGATTCGTTTGCAGACTTAATTGCCCTTCGGAAGGGTGAAGCTATTGACCCGGTAAAAACCGCCGAGGGGATATTAACGGCGATGACCGGCCTGGCGGTAAGGATAGACAAACTTAATCCTTAATTCTTAAAAGGAAAAATCTTTTTATATGAAAAGTATTCGAAATAGCAGTGCGATAGCTCTTTTTGCGGTTATTACCATTGTTGGTGTATGGCCACAGGAGTTCCCCCAGCCTGTGGGTTATATAAATGACTTCGCGGGGGTCATTTCTGCCCAGGATAAGGTTTCGATGGAGCAAATTGCCGAGAAAATTGAACAGGCAGCGGGCATTGAGATTGCCGTAGCCGCAGTGCCGTCCATCTCGCCTTTGACCATTGAGGATTATTCCCTTGAACTTGCGTCCCGCTGGGGAATAGGAAAGAAGGGAAACGATAACGGAATCCTGATTCTCCTGGCCTTAAAAGA
The DNA here is from genome assembly GCA_040752435.1 of Spirochaetota bacterium. GTDB lineage: Bacteria > Spirochaetota > Spirochaetia > SPDA01 > JBFMGN01 > JBFMGN01. Next base: position 6,531 of record JBFMGN010000072.1, on the reverse strand, counting down.
ACGTAAACTCCGGATCGAAGTGGGATACGGTCTGGAAGGTGATCTACCGGACGGTCTTGCCGGCGAGATTATGGATAAATCCATGGTACCGTATTTCAAGGAAGGCGACTACAGTACCGGTTTATTAAAAGGGTTTGAAGCGGTGGCAGGTATCCTGGCGCAAAAACTTAATATCGATCTTAGTTCCGAGGTCTTAAATGAATCCCGGAAATATGCCTCCCGGCCGGGCGATACGTACAACTTCATACCCATCCTGATAATACTCGCCATCCTGTTTTTCGGCGGCGGCCGTTTCCTCTGGCCTCTGTTTTTCCTCGGAAGTTTCGGAAGGGGATTTTACGGCGGTGGTTTTGGTTCAGGCAGGAATCGGGGCGGTTTCGGAAGCGGTAACTTTACCAGCGGTGGATTTTCCGGTTTCGGCGGAGGGAGTTTCGGCGGAGGGAGTTTCGGTGGAGGCGGCGCCTCCCGCGGCTTCTAAAATTAAATTACAGTGGAGTAGCAACAATGAGCGAAAGGAAAAACTTCGGTTTGATCGCAGCTTTAGGCGGCTTAGCGCTTCTCGTTTTTATTATCATTTCCTGGTATATCAATACCAGAAACGGGCTGGTATCCCTTGAAGAACAGGTTAATTCAGCCTGGTCGGAAATTGACAACCAGTTAAAGCGGCGGAGCGACCTTATTCCGAACCTCGTTGCAACGGTAAAAGGCTTCGCCTCCCAGGAAAAGGATGTGTTTACCAATATTGCCGACGCCCGGGCAAGGCTGGCAGGGGCGGCGACGGTGGAAGAAAAGGCCAAAGGCGACAGTGAAGTACAAAGCGCGCTAAGCCGGCTGCTTGTAATTGCGGAGAATTATCCCGAATTAAAATCAAACGAAAACTTTATCCGCCTTCAGGACGAATTAGCAGGCACCGAAAACAGGCTCACCGTAGCCAGGAAACGGTATAACGATATGGTAAAACAGTTTAACACCAAAATCCGCCAGTTCCCCGCCTCCGCCATCGCAGGTTCCATGGGCTTCGAGCAGAAACCCTATTTTGAGGTAGGAGAGGCCGATAAAACGGTTCCAAAGGTCGATTTCAGCACCTAGCAGTTTTTGATCAACCATCGTATAAAATCGGCAACATCACCCTGTTTACTTATTAACTAATCCCTGCCACTCTTTTACATATCTTAACGATAAATTGATGAATAGGATACATATCTGAAAATTTTTTAAAACAATAATCTACCAGTTTATCTGAGTAGAATTGATCCGGTATCTTCTGCTCGCTAACAGAGTACAGAGAGTTATACAATAGGAACTCGGCGTTCTCATGATTTCCATCGTATCCCCGGGGTATCTTTTTATAGTGGCTGCCGCCGATTTTATAAGATCCCGCCGATAAGACTTTCTCCACCGCTTTTTTTAATTCTTTCCCGTACTTTGGATGCACGACAGAACTACGGAACTCTTCCAACTGCTGTTTGTCGAATTCATAGATTCCGGCATAGAGCAGCAAATTGGGAGGCTCCAAATGGAAGTAAAAGCCTGAGCTTTCCATCTTTTTACCCATGCCTTCCCAGAAAAAAATACCGAGATGCGTTTTGTACGGACTCTTATCCTTGCTGAAACGGATATCTCTCTGAATACGAAATATGGAGCCCGCACCGTTGGGACGGGTGTCACCGATAACCCCGGGGGACAAAGACATAAGCCTTTGGCTCATTTCAATTACAAAATTTTGAGCGGGTAGAAGAACGTATTCTTTATAACGCTCCTTGTTTTCCTGGAACCATAACTTATCATTATTTACCGCCAGTTCCTCATAAAAGACGACTGTATTTTTTGTAAATCCATTAAAAACCGAACTATCCTTCACCTGATCCTCCTTGCTGCAAATCACCTCTTTACCCATTAGTTATAGTATCCATTTAAGATTTTATCTACTGGAATGCTGAAAAAAACTATCAGGAAGATAAGGAAAAGCAGGAAATAGAATGGCTGTATCATGCCTATGTGGTATTGTGGTATTATTACTATCTATGAATATGAAAGAAATCGAATTGCTTGCCCCCGGAGGGGATGCCGATTCGGTTAAGGCCGCCCTCGTCGCCGGAGCGGATGTGGTTTACATGGGTCTTTCCCGGTTTAATGCGCGGAAAAGGGCAGTCAATATTTCCGAAAATGACCTGGGTGATTTAATCCTTATCGCCCACAACCGGGGGGCAAGAATATATATAACCGTTAATGTGATTATTACCGAGGATGAACTTACAGATTGTGTTAATCTGATTAAACTATGCCTAGCTAAAGGAGCGGATGCCTTCATTGTCCAGGATTACGGACTCCTCTATCTTTTAAAAAACCTGTTTCCAAATGCCGAGGTGCATGCCTCAACCCAGCTTACCACCCATAATACAGGACAAATATCATTTTTGAAAAAATTCGGAGTAAAACAGTGTAATCTTTCACGGGAGCTTTCACAGGACGAAATTAAACAGTTGGTTCCACATGCGCATGATTGTGGGATAAAGGCCGAAATGTTTATCCACGGGGCGTACTGCATCTCATTTTCCGGGCAGTGTTTTATGAGCTCTTTTATGGCGGGATTATCCGGGAACAGGGGCGCCTGCGTGCAGCCCTGCCGCCGCCGATACCGGCTTTCACCGGCCGGAGAAAAAAGCTGCCTGCTGAACCTCAAAGACAACTGCGCCTTTAAGGATGCGGCCACACTTGCAGCCCTGGATGTTGATGCTGTAAAGATTGAGGGTAGAATAAAGAACTTTTTCTACGTCTATTCCGTTGTACGCGCCTGGGAGAAGCAGCTTAAACGTATTAAGGAAGGGAGAATACCCGCGACGGAGGATAGAAGGCTTGAAAAGGTTTTTAACAGGGAATTTTCGGCAGGCTACCTTAACGGGAAAATTTCCGGCGGAATGTTCCAGGATTCCCCCTTGGATAAATCCCTGACGGTGCTTGGAGAAGTATTTAACTATTCCGCGGATAGACGGCGCCTTACAGTGCGGTTTACGGCAGAGCATTCGGCTGTACTTCCGGCTGGTACCCGGCTAAATATCTATACCCGGGATAATGTTTTTATTTGTACTGCTTTTATCGAAGATCAATCTGCCCGCGACTCCTTTGTCATCAGAATTGAGCATGAACTGAAAGGAAAAATTCTTCCAGGGCAGTTTGTATGCGGTTTTCCCGAAGCACATGAAACCGAAAAAGTTAAAAGGGAAATAGAAAATTTACGCCCTTCAAAAATCCCTCTCCATGTCCGGTTGGAAGGGAAGATAGGATCATCGCTTACGGCTGTTTTTACCGCCGAAAGTCGGATAAACATACCTGCAGGGGAGGAGAAACCAACAGTACAGGTTGAAAGTGCCATCCTGCTGCAGTATGCGAAGGATAATCCGCTTTCGGAAGAAACTATTACCGGGCGATTGGCTAAATTAGGGGACACACCGTATATTCTAAAAAACGTCGATATCTCGCAGCTCGAGAAACAACTTTTCATTCCAGTAAGCGAAATTAACCGCATGCGACGGGAAGCCATTTCACTCCTCAATCCCCTGAATATTGAGAAGAATGATTTAAGCCTTCCCGTAAGGTCAAAGAAAGATCGAACCATAAAGAGTGAGCTTGTGCTTTTTGTCTCCGAGACGGAAGAAGCCGACTATTTTTCACAGCAGTTCCCCATCGTCTTGTTTGAAGTTACCGACCCCGGAACATTGCCGAAAGCCGGGAACATTATTCCTTATTTTCCCTCAATTGCATTGGAAAACGCGTTGGGCGACTATAGCAAACTGGTTGAGTCAGGCAAATTTTCAAAGATAGTATCGGACAACAGCGGTCTTGGAATAACCGCGTCGAAGAAAGGGGTAACATGGATAGCCGGTCCGGCCTTCCATTGCTCAAACAGTTATGCTTTTTTTGCACTGAAGGAATTGGGGAAGGCTGAAGGGGCTTTTTTTTCCAGGGAGCTGAGTGTTCAACAGATTAAAAATATAAAACCCCTGGAAGCAGTAAGCTCCTGGCTTTTTGTTTTCGGACCTCTCTTACTGATGACAACCCGCCAATGCCTGTACCAGAGAGCCCTCGGATGCCCTAAAGAATATATCGATGAGGACTGCTTCCTCCGGTGTGGCCGAAGAGCCACAATATACGACGAAAAAAACAACCCCTTTCACATCGTAAAGCGTCCCTGGCGGCATAACGAACTCTACAACGACTCTTTACTTTTTTATCCCAAAGGTATCGGCGCATTAAATGGGATAATAAATTATTTCGTTCTGGATTTCCGCAACCTCGGGTTCCATGATTTATCTTTGGAAATAAAAATTAAAATTGCAGATTTTTTCACAAAATGTATATCGGACTGGAATTCAACTTTAATCCCGGAAAAAGAAATTCGCGGGTTGCTTCCTCCCATTACAAAAGGCCATTTCAACCGAGGCCTGGTATAAGAATATAGCACCCTTGTCGGCCTTATAAAAATTATTATCATCTGGTATAATGGAACCAATGAACAAATGGTTTGCCACGGTTCTCCTTCTTGTAAGTATAACATTTTTTTCCTGCGGCAGCGTTGATAAGAAGGTAGAACGCTTCATTGCAGAAGGGGAATATGCTGGAGAGTACTGGCCTGCTACAGAGTGGAGAACATGCCGCCCCGAAGAAGTCGGTATGAACTCGCAGAAACTTGCAAAAGCTTTCCAATATACTGCCGATTTACGGCTGAAAACCGAGGGAGTACTCGTTATCAGGAAAGGCTACATTGTCGGCGAAGCATATATGAACGGCTTCTCCGAAGGAAAAAGACACAAGGGCTACTCAATTGGAAAAAGTGTTACCTGTGCTCTGACAGGCATTGTAATAGAACAGGGGCTTATCCGCGGGATAGATGAGAAGATCTGCAATTACTATGAAAAGTGGCAAGAGCCTGGAATTGATCCGGCGAAAAAACAAATGACCATCCGGCATCTGCTTACCATGACCGGCGGTCTTGAGTGGAACGAGGAGGATTACTACATCAATAGAGACCGTAATGATGTTTTTAGAATCTATTCAGAATCCAGGGATTTTATTCAGTACGTACTTGAAAAACCTGTCAGAACAGAACCTGGAAAAACGTGGTATTATTCGAGCGGGGAAACGATCCTTCTTTCGGGGCTCATCGAAAAAGTAACGGGCATGCCTTTCGCGCAATTTGCCGATAGATATCTCTTTATGCCGCTTGGGATGAGCAGCGTCACGTGGGAAAGCGATCCGTCAGGCCGCACATTAGCAGCCTGGGGGATTGAGGCAACCGTGCGGGATTATGCGAAATTCGGCTATCTATTTTTAAAGAAGGGCCGCTGGGACAGTTTACAGGTAGTCCCGGAAAACTGGGTCTCCGAGTCTACCCGCCCGGCTTCAGATGGGATCAGACATTACGGCTACTTGTGGTGGCTTGCACCGGCGTTTAAAGATTATCCCGGATCGAAAATTCCTCCGGATACAATCATTGCAGTGGGAATTTACATCCAGATGATCTATGTAATTCCGTCGCAAGATTTGGTCGTCGTACGTGTCGGAAACGATCCGGCCACAGGCGATGTTCTCTGGAATTCCGTCGATTTCCTCGAGCTTGTACTGGACGCTATTAATCAGTAACTGCCGGCCGCGGATCCCTTAACGCATACACCATCGAGACGTAACTGTTTTCAAAACCGCTTATACTCTTTACCCATTCCAGAAATTTCTGGGCTTCATCTTTGTTTGTATAGGGGCCGATTCTGACCCTGAAATAATCTTCACCGTCTAAAAGACGTGATGTAATTCTACTCTCCACACCCTTCGCTGAAAGATTCTCTTTAACCTGTTCCGCCCTGGCTTTACTCTTATAAGAACCGGTCTGGATCCAATATTCCGTTACGCGTACCATCTTTGGGGGCGCAGCCTGTTCTTTTTTGGCAGGCTGTTCGACGGTTTTCCGGGTCGGAGCAAGCGTAACTGGAATTTCTTTCTTGACTGAAGGGCCGGAGACAACGGGTTTCCCGGCGGCTGAGGGTTTCGCTTCCTCAATTTTCGGGGTTTCCGCCGCCTTCGAAATGCCGGTCCTGTCTTTCCCTTCATCCTCACCATATACGACCACCAGATCTTTACTTTCCTTTCCTTCAGCTTTCTTTTCCTCAAGGCCGGGGTATTCTTCCGATTTGCGGACCCATTCGATCGGGTCGAAGTCCAAACCTCTGCCCTTTTTTAGACTTTCGGCGGCTGTTCCAGCAGCAGGGGCAGCCTCCGCAACTTTCCTATCCGCGGGCAGAAACCAAATCAAACCGATGCCAACCACAACAAGCACAAAAAGCGTAACAGAAAAAATAATCCATAATACTTTTTGATGTTCCATATCTTTAATTCTCATAGTCCCTTTTCCGATAAAATATGGGCTATCCTGGATTCCACCCGTTCTAACTTTCCAGGATTATTTACAATATAAATATCGACATTGTACCGTGAATATTGAGAGGTTAGTGATCGCTGGGAATAAAATCTTTGTAAGAC
>JBFMGN010000719.1:0-2439 GCA_040752435.1 Spirochaetota bacterium | reverse complement strand
ATATCAGGTAGTGGGTAAAAAAGGAACCGCCGATGGTATCCGATTCCTGGGCGACTTCATTCTCAGAGCTTGAAGTTAAAACGGCGAAGCCTTCGGTTTTGACTGAATCGTCCATCAGAAACGGCGCATCCTTTGTGCCCCCTTTAAAGCGGGTGAAAACGCCGGAAAAACAGGAATCCAGAATCGCAATATGTACATCCGCACCGGTATAGTTGATACTTTTCTTAAGCTCTTCATACGGGTACAGTTCATCCTTCAGGTAAATACCTTTCTCATCGGAATGGCCGGAATAATAGAGAATAAACTCCTGGCGTTTCGCTTTACCCTGGGCGGCTTCAATTTTTTCCCGAAGGTCGGTAAAAGCGTTATCCAGTATCTTCCTGCCGGGATTTTTCAACAGAATACTATTCACCGCTTCTACACCCCCTATTTCCACCATCAGATCAGCCAGCGCCTGCGCATCCGAGGCTGCATACTCCAGCAAAGGCCGTTCTCTGCCGCCGTCGTTCGAACCGATAATAAGAGCGAATCTCTTAAGCGCAGGCGTATGCTCCTGAGCATAAAGTGATGCGAGTAAAAACATAAAAACAGTTTGAAGGATAACCCTTTTTAGATACCTTCCGCCTATTTGACTCACTCCTTTTTCCTGAGCAGCAGCATCGTCATATCAACATGTTTTGTAAAAGCCTTGTTTTTAATTAACTTATCGATCGCCCTTTCACCTTCGGCTTTAACATCATCCAGCAGTTTCTTGACCGGTATTTCCGTATCCGCGGTGATAAAATAGAACTTTTCAAAGCCCGGCGCATCATCAAGACGGTATGAATACGGTAATATTACCTCACCCCGCGTAGTAAGCAAAGAAGAATTAGATACATCTTCCGGGAAATGAAGGGTGACGGTTCCCCGGCCGTCGAAAGAGAAAATTACGCCATACTTCCAGCCGGCGGCGTTATACGCCAGTTGGAGCCTGTCATTTTTCCGGACAATTGAAGAATCCTTAAGCAGCTCGGTTTTCCCATTGTTATCCCGGTAGATAAGCAGGTTAGGTTTTACCGCCTTTATCCGGGTACTTTCACTCGAAACAGTCGGTGAATTGGTAATCTTATAAAAGGCAGGCGAAATTATTCCGATGACTATCAGAATTACGGCGGTGGACAACACCCCCATGGGTAAGGCCCGGGTCACAAAGAAGTTCCTCCACCACGCTCTTTTTTCTTCTTTCAGTCTGTTTAACCTTTCCAGGATTTTTACGGCAAACTGTTCATACGAATGGTGTTTAAGAATTTCTTCACTCGATTTTTTAATACGGTCGACCTGCCTGTCGAAATCCGGGTTATTACGCAGTCCCTCGGTTTTTTCACCGGGAAGTTCATCTAAGATAAACTGCTCGACAATAATATCAGGTATATAGGTTCGATTCATTTTATTCCTCACGGAGCAAAAACCCCCTCTTTTTAAAAGAGTTAAGCCTTTTCCAGACGCCCGAAACAGAAAGACCAACATATCGGGCTGTTTCTTCCAGGTTAAGCTTATCAACGAAGTACAGTGTTGCTATTAACCTGGTTTTTTCCGATTCTTTTTTAAAAAGATGTTCCAGAAAATGAGCCGCCATAATCCGATCCTCGGGATTATCGGTTCCGGCAATTTGTTTTAATATTTCATTATCTCCGGCGAACCGGGGATTATTTTTTTCTTTCTTTATAATATTTAAACAGGTGTTGGTCGCCATTATATACAGCAAACTTGATATCCCATCATCATGTAAAACATGCTTTTTCCGTAATAGTTCCACAAAGACATCATGGGCTGCATCCATCGCCTTAATCTTCATTCTTAAGCATATGGTTACATCTTCGGTAGACCATCGGAAAGTACTTTTTATACAGCCGCTCGATGTCAATAGGCATTAATGCAATCTCAAATTAATTCTAATAAATTCAACAATAGATAGGAGATTTTTTTTACTTAATTTGTTAAAAAAAGAGAAAAACCATGCCGTTTTGAATTATGCCGTTAAGAGTAATACCGGCCAAGTATACCGTCCCTGGTGGGTCTACAATGTCGAAGGGCTACCTGATATTCTGACCCTAACTTCTCGTCCCCGTAGGGGGCTACCCTATATGCTTGCCCTGGCTCCCAGCCCTCGAAGGGGGTCTCGTCCTCGAAGGGGACTGCCCGATGCTATTCTTTCACTCATTCTAATCAAATATCATAAAGCATTAACTTAAGTTGTTTCGCTATTGTTTTGAAATGTTTATCTTTTGTGAAAAGTGGAATCTTATTTAATATGGAAATGGCTGCTATAGTCGCATCCACTGATGGAATTGTAATCCCTTTGCTTCTTAATGCCCTGTAAAGAGAAGATGCATAGAGATAAGTTTCTTTGTTCGTATTAAGGAAAGGCAGCTTGGATAATCTATCTTTGGTGCGGGCGTA
>JBFMGN010000718.1:0-2440 GCA_040752435.1 Spirochaetota bacterium | reverse complement strand
TCTCACCCCTTATTACCTACTTTTAGAGATTTTTATGTTTTTACATACTTCTGAGGATATATCTTATACATATCCTTGAATTTTTTCTGCACCATGTCGTCAATCGCAATCTCCACTTTGCAGCCAGCGAAATCGTATTTACTGACCAGCGGCCAGACAATGTTCTTGGCGTAGAGAATCTTTTGGATCTCCTCCAAGTCGCCGCCACTCCAAAGCGTTACTGCCAAGCCTGATTCCTCGTATTTTTCCAGCCAGACGAAGACATTTGGATTGACTGAGCCGTTATCCAGAAGCGTTCCTTCTATGTCGCAGAATACCCCAGGGATAACTTTATTACCGATCATTTTCTTTACAAAGCCGTCTTCTTTTTTGTCACGCAGTGCTTCCAGTTTAACTCTAACTTCCTCTATGGTGCCGGTTATCCCGAATTCTTTTTTGGCTGTTTCCAATCCTTTTTCGCACCCGTATTTTCCCGGATGAATGTCGTGCAATAGTGTACCTATGAGATTCTTTTTTGAACCAGCCTTGGAAACAAGTATCATTGCCTTATTCTCAATCTTTTTGCCGGAGAGAATATTCTGATAAGCGCGAGCTAATTCCGTTAATTCTCCCGGCAGTTTAAAGTAAGCAGTGTTCTTGCGATAGAAATGAGGAACCACTGGATGGCCCTTGCGGCGAAGGCTTTTTTCAGAATCAAATCCGTAGAAAATTATCGGGATTTCCGTTTTTTCCACAAGGTCAATGACCTCGGAAAAAGCATCAATGTTTACCACTAAAATATCAGCGTCTTCGCCCAAGAATATGGGTAACGCTCTTTCCATAGACATTCTTATCGGCTCATTCTTGTCGTAAATCTTTATCATCTTTCCCTCCTGTTTTGTTGTAAATGTTCTTTGGGATAAAATCCCTTTCAGAAATTACTCATCGCGAATAATCTCTGAAAGAAAGAGGAAATTCTGTTGCCAGGTTTTCCTCAAAACCCCGCCCCCGGTGGCAGTTGATTCCGGGCTACTTGGAGGCTGACGCGGCAGAAGCCGGGAAGAAGGAGTATTCGCGTTCCGATTCCGCCCAAATGATCCAGCCAGTCTGAACCTGTCTACACATCGACATTCTTTCTTTTTCTGTCTGTGCAGAAGATTCAACAATCTGGATTCTTCCCTTGGGGCGCCGGAAAATGAATACCTTTCTTGCCCCGTCTTTCTCTGCGAGAATTTCGGGACAGTTGGCGCTTAATACCTTCCACTCGCCTTTAATCCGCGGATCCTCGACTTTCGCCTTTGTTCCGCAACCACAGAGAACCGCCACTAACACTATCATTACTATCATTCCGAAATATTTCATCATGCCCTCCTTTTGTATTTTTTTTGTTAATTTTTAGGTGTAAAAATTACACCGCTTATTTCTTGATAAAAACTAGCAGATTACGCAATAAAAGTCAATAGTTGTCCAATTTCGTGGTAGTCAATTTGGATATGGGATGTCCAGGTTCATATAGATATTGACCACTTAGGTTTGTAAAGTAATAACATCTTTCGTAGGCAATCGACTAGTTTGCCGCTTATGAATATAAGCCTCCGGAGTCAGATAATTTAACGACGCATGAGGCCTTATTTTATTCCAATCCTCTCGGACCCAATTTATCTAATCTTTTTTGCCAATCTCTCATCGTATATCTTGTTAACCCAAAATGTCTGGCTGTCAACGAAATATTCTTATCATGAATCTTATGCCAATCTAAGATTTTCAACCTTTGTTTTGCCCGTTCGCTTATATTGCCTGCCAAGAATGCTGAACGAGCTATTGCTCTTGCTCCTGGCAGGACATAGCCATATATTGTCATATATCTGCCAGCATATCTGCCTTTCATTGTCTTTTTCAATATCTAGAGTGGATAGTATCATATGAACCAGTGCATTTTATTGACACCGTTTTTGTTTTTTGTTATCATTTTTTTACGCTGAATATAATACAATCGCAATCTTTTTATAAAAGATTGCTCATCTCAGCGAAACGATTACCTTTTGTTTTTATAATCCGTGATATCGTTTACGCTGAATACAATCGCAATCTTTTTATAAAAGATTGCTCATCTCAGCGAAACGATTACCTTTTGTTTTTATAATCCGTGATATCGTTTTAAGATGTTGATTTTCAATTTGAAATATTTTAAAATTTAATCATACCCACATATAAAGATTTAGCTGGAAATGAGGGGCTAAATCCCTCATTTTTGTTGAAGTTAAATTAAAATTAATATGAAGTTCATATTGGGGAAAAAATTGAAAATGTCCCAGATTTGGAAAGATGACAAAGCGGTTCCGGTAACGCTTGTTCAAGCCGGGCCGGTAACAATAACTCAGATAAGAACCAAAGAAAAAGACGGTTATTCGGCTGTACAGGTTGGTTTTGATTCGACCAAAAAGAAATTAAATAAACCGCT
>JBFMGN010000717.1:0-2448 GCA_040752435.1 Spirochaetota bacterium | reverse complement strand
CCCCGCAGGGGACTACCCGGTTTACTTGCCTTAAGTGTTACCCTTTCGAGCCGCTAAAAAATACCGATGGTGGAGTCGTACTTCTCCATCATTAGATCAACCAACTCCTCATAGCTCGACACCTTAGCCTGGGGAATCAGATTAAGCTTTCTAAATCCCCGCATAACGAGGTCCTCCTCCAGGCAGTAGCAGCAGATCTTCTCCGCGACCATCCTTTCCATTACTTTATCCCCTGATACGGCGTGGAATACACCGTCCTGTAACAAGTAAAGCGCCACCTCATTGCCTTTATGCCTTAAATTATCCGCCAGCTCGAGGGCAGTCCTGGCGTTCGGTGAACCGGGTGAACTGGAAATCATCATTAATATCGACTTCATCTCTTTATCTCCTTAAAACAGCATCACGGTCTTTGCGCTGCCTACGATTTCCGCTATCTCCGGGCTGTTCACCAGTTTAAAACCCTCTAGAACATCCCCTGTATCGATCCTTCTATTAAAGGCGGATTGGTCATGCAGGTAAAATGTGACCAAATCGCCATATCTTCCCTGCATGGTTTGTCTTACTCCGGCGGATAATGAAGTCCACCCCGCCCCCTGTGCTTCCTGATCCTTTTTGGCGAAATACACCCCATCCTCAATCAGTACGACAACTGTCTTTTGGCCGCCGGAAATTGCTCCATTAATATGCCTGAGTGCTTCGGCTGCCTGTATTGTCCCGTATGGAGCCCTTCTTATAATCATACATACTGAGTCTTGCATGGATAAATCTCCTTCTAAAACTCCAAAGTGAGCAATATATCGCTTTTATTTATCATCTCAAAAAGATTCTTCATTGTACTCGGCCTGGCGTCTTCCAGGAGGTTATCGGGCTTGATTCCCCGAAAGTTCAGACAGGTACCGCACAGCTCGATGTTTAATCCCGCCTTCATCAGCTCAGCAAACTCTTTTTCGGCGTTGGGAATTCCAGCGGCCTTTTGATCGCAGGTAAAATTGTGAACACCATCGCCCGAGGCGAACAGGTTGACTTTATGGCCCTTTTTAAGGGCTGCGCCGGCCAGCTTTATGGCAGTGCTCGTGTTCTGAAAGGTGTATGGCGTTGTCCACAGAACCATACTGAGTGTTTTCGGCATAACCACCTCCTCATGCTTTCTTTACGCTCTGGTTTCTCATTTTCTTAAGTCCTCTTCGAATTACTCTCGCATCCGCTCTAAGTTGTTCTTGAAGAGCTTCCCTGATTATCTCGCAGGCTTGTACAATTTTAGGATTCGTTATGTGGTAGTACACATTTACCCCTTCTCTCCGTGTTGCGACAATCCCCTTTTGGCGCATCAGCGATAGGTGTTGGGAGAGATTTGCCTTATGGATTCCCATGCGGGCGACCATTTCGTTCACGGACATCTCTCCGTTTCTGAGTAGATTAATTATTTTAAGTCTTTTCGGGTTAGCCAATGCCTGGCAAAAATCCGCATGAATTTTATATAACCTCTCTTCCTCTTTCATGAGCTCTCCTTTCTGCTCTATATACCAGTTGAGGTAAGAACAATTCTCCTTGACAGTCGCTGATGCAGATACTGTTCATAGAGTTGCGATATATCGAAATATTTAAACTTATTATAAATATATAATCACGATGCATATGTTGTCAAGGGATTTCGGGCCATTGTGGTAAAACGGAAAGACCCGGTGCGGAGGCTATTTCGAAAACCGCTTCCGCCTGCTTAAAAGGAGCACGTCTTTCAGAGACTGGGGATTCCTCGCTGCAAGCCATCGTTTTTCAAAATACTCATCTTGAACAATTTGAGCGATGGCCGAAAGGGCTTTAAGATGAAAGTTGCGCTCATCCCGTGTTCCCGCCAGAACAAAGACTGCTTTTATTGCATTATTTTCTTGGTTGAAACGGATACCCCCGGTGCATCGTGCTATCAAGAGTTTGAATTTGCCATTACCATTAATTATCAGGTGAGGAACGGCAACAAAGTGGCTAATGGCGGTACTGCCTTCCTGTTCCCGTTTTTCCAGAAGAGTGCTGACTTCCCTGGGCGACAATTCCAAAGAGGATGCGAATACTTCGGCTGCAGCTTCGAAAAAAACGGCGATATCGATAGAATCAGGGCAGTCGATTACCTCGGCTTCCTGTACAACCTCGTCGAAACGGTCCAGGAGGACTGCATCCCGTTCATGCAGAATCTCGCTCAATTCCGATTCCAGATTGTGATGGGTCAGCTCCTTGCTGGTAATCCGTTCTATAAGGTGGAGCAGGGCGGATTCTTTTCCGTCTTTTAAGCGCCCGGATATCAGGTAGATCAGCACACCTGCAATAACTATTCCGACGCTTAAAGAAACAGTCATCGTACCCATATCCAGTATAAGCAATACTAAGGTAATAATTCCTACAATCTGAACCCAGGGATAGAGGGGGGATTTGAAACTTGGCCGGTAATTCTGCACA
>JBFMGN010000716.1:0-2450 GCA_040752435.1 Spirochaetota bacterium | reverse complement strand
CCGCGGCAGCCCTGTAAAAAGAGTAAGACCGCCATAACTGCCAAAGCATAAAAGACGCCCAGAGCAGGCCGGATTACTCGCCTCATTCTACGTCTCCTCTATTAAAAATTATGCAGTGCGTTCCTTAACCTTAACATCCGACATAATCGAAATTCCTGTTACCTTGATTTCGGGATAGCCTGCCTTTGCATACCCGGAAGTCATATTCCGGAACGAACTTAGAATCGGCAAGCCGCTGAGGGCCACATTAAAACCAGCCGGTACGATTATCTTAACATCGCTCATTATGCTTAAGATTTCAATCGTCGTTACACCCGGCGGCATCTGCGCCGCGGTTAAGTCCACCTCAACATCACCCATAAGCGAAAAAACCTTTAAAGTTCGGGGAGGATTCCAGACACCGCGCCTTTTTGATTCACCCAGAATTGCAATCAGGCTCTCTTCCTCCCGTACAAAGCCTCTATTGATGGCAGCCGCCCCCGGAGCATTCCCGCAGGTATTCCTTTGAGGTGGGCCGGATATGCGCGGCAGGTCGGGGACTAAAGCCTCAAGATCTGCCTTTGTCCGGACCCGGTTCAGCCGTTCAAGGAGAAGCTCGTACTCCTGAATTTCCATGTTCCCCCGGGCATAATAATCCTGAAGTTCTTCTATGATAGTGTCTCTGATTTTTTCAAGCGGAACATCATCGTAACTCTGAAGATCTTTCATATTTTCCCTCTTTCCGCACAATATATAATATAGAGCCAATTTCAAAAATCAAGGAAAATCAGCCACAGAAACACACGGAATTATACGGAAATATTTTAAATATCTACAATACAAAGAAATACTAAATAGCTTATATTCTGTCCCCTTCGAGGGCTACCCAATATGCTTGCCCTAACTTCTTGCCCTCGAAGGGGGCTACCCTCCTTTACCACCCTAAGAAATTTCACACAGAGAACACAGAGACTAAGGAACGCAATAAGGGTACAGGCAATCTGCAGCGCTGCTCCTGCCTGAATTCTAAATACTGAAAGTACCATTTCTCCCCTCTGGTCTCTCCGTGGCCTCTGTGTTCTCTGTGTGGAATTCCTCTTACTTCTTTTCTCTGTGTTCTCCATGCGAAACCTCTTGCCATCGAAGGAGGCTACCCTATATGCCTGCCCAAGTTTCTTGCCCTCGAAGGGGGTAAACGCAATTCCGCGGCTACCCCATATGCTTGCCCTAGCTTCTCGCCCTCGAAGGGGGCTTACATTTTTGCAAGAGTCTTTATATATAGTAGTATTAATGGAAGAAGCTATCAACACTCACTCTTGGACGGCTTGAAATTTTCTTGATAAACAGGCTAAATTGACGCCATAATTTTTAAGAATGCTAAAAAAAGGATGGGAGTTTATGCAGAAAGTAGGTTTTGTCGGATGGCGGGGTATGGTCGGTTCGGTATTGATGGATAGAATGACGGCGGAAAATGATTTTTCCGGATTCATGCCGACCTTTTTCTCAACCTCGCAAGTGGGACAGAAAGGGCCTGAGTTTGGAATCGATTCAGGCACGCTGGAAAACGCCTATAATCTGGATAAGCTTAAACAGCAGGATATTATCGTTACCTGTCAGGGAGGAGATTACACATCAAAAGTCTATGCTGAACTTCGTTCTTCCGGCTGGCAGGGATACTGGATAGATGCGGCTTCAACTCTTCGTATGGAAAAAGATAGTATTATTGTACTGGACCCGGTAAACAGAGACGTTATCGATAAGGCTCTTAAATCCGGGATAAAAAACTATATCGGCGGTAACTGCACGGTAAGCCTTATGCTCATGGCGCTGAGCGGGCTTTTCAAGGCGGAGCTTGTTGACTGGATGTCCACCATGACTTACCAGGCAGCCTCGGGCGCGGGCGCTAAAAACATGCGGGAGCTTATTGCCCAGATGGGCGTGGTGTATAAAGCTGCAAGCCAACTCTTAGAAGATCCTGACTCATCTATTCTCGAGATAGACAGAAAAGTTACCGACTGCCTGCACAGCGAAGACATGCCGGTGGAGAATTTCGGCGCCCCTCTGGCTGCGAGCCTTATTCCCTGGATTGACAGGGCGGTCGATGCGGGCCAGACCCGGGAAGAATGGAAAGGTTACGCTGAGGCGAACAAGATCCTCGGCCGAAACAATCCCATCCCGATCGACGGCATTTGCGTACGGGTGGGTGCCATGCGCTGCCACAGCCAGGCCTTAACCATTAAATTAAAAAGGGATATAAGTTTAGATGAAGCTTCAAGCATCATTGCCGGCTCAAATGAATGGGTAAAGGTTGTTCCGAATACACAGGCAGAAACCTTAAGGCATCTGACGCCCGCTGCTGTTTCAGGGACTCTGACCGTGCCTGTCGGAAGAATACATAAAATGAATCTCGGTCCCCCGTTCCTGACCGCTTTTACCGTAGGCGACCAGCTCCTGTGGGGAGCAGCCGAGCC
>JBFMGN010000715.1:0-2454 GCA_040752435.1 Spirochaetota bacterium | reverse complement strand
ATAAGGAACTTCCGTACCAGATTATTCTACAGTTTGTTCCATACTTAAGGGACAGCGCCCTTGTTTCGGCTTATAACCAGCAAATGGAACCTGCTCTGAAAGGCGCAATAGACTTCAATACAGGTTTAAAGAATCTGGCAAACCAGATTAACTCGATGATAGAAAAAGAGAGCCAGTAAACAATTGAATGAAACCATATTGAACAGCATTCCGGCGGAGTAACTTAGTATAGGGGGGATGCAGGGCTTTCAGGCATCCCGGTATCCCCCCATTTGAGCCAGCCGCTATGCCTGAACATTACCTTTATGCGTAACCATTAGGAGCAAGAATCAATAATCGGCAGAGTAGGATATGAAAATAAGCCACACAACCAGGACTTTTTACCTTTTAATCAGCCCATGGAGCGTAATGTTTTTCTTTTTAAATGTCTTTCCCATGTTGTATAGTTTCTATCTATCCCTGACCAGGTTTGATGGTATCTCAGCTCCCAGATTCACTGGATTAAAAAATTATACACAGCTACTGACCGATTATCGGTTTTTAAGTTCGCTTTATAATACCCTTAGATTTACCTTTTTAAATGTCGTTTTTTCATTAATCGCCGGATTCCTGATTGCATATCTCTTGAACCGGGATATCAAAGCAAAACGGCTTCTCCGCAGCATTTTTTTTATCCCCTACGCCGTTCCGGTCATCGCCACCGTTTTTATCTGGAAAACGATTTTAAACAGGGAATCGGGACTGATCAACATTATCATAGATCTGTTCAATCCCAACCTGACCCAGAATCTGCTGGTAGACCATCCTACGCTCTCTTTAATCACCATGTTCGTCTGGCAATGCGGAGGGAGTATGGTCGTATTTCTGGCCGGTCTCCAGGGTATTCCCAAAGAACTTCTAGAAGCCGCAGATATCGACGGGGCAAACACCGTTTTCATACTAAAAAATATTACGCTGCCGTTGATGTCTCCGATAATCCTGTACCAGACTGTGGTTGGTATAATGCTCTCATTCAGCGTTATTGTCCAGCCTATTCTGCTTACCTCGTCTCCAGGTGCGGCGTTTACCGCGTTTCTCAATCAGCAGCCCCCGTTCCAGAATTATTTCACAATTATCTACGCTTTCCAGCAATGCTTTACCAACCAAAGTTTCGGATACGGTATGGCAGTAGTGTGGCTTATGTTTATAGTCATTCTGGTTGTTACCTTCATTTTCCTTAAGGTCAGCAATAAACTGGTCTATTACGAATACGAACAATAAAAGAGAAGGAAGGAAGGAAACCCATGAGTAGTCTCCACCGCAGTAGATACTTACAACGCAAAATATTTGTAGATATTATTTATTATTTTTTTATGGTTATTCTGGGGATCATCTTCCTTGCGCCCCTGCTATGGCTCATTTTAAGTGCATTGAAGACGCAGCAGGAAATGGTTACCTTTCCGCCGGTCTTCCTTCCCAAACAACCTCAGTTTGAAAATTTCTTCTCCGCCCTCACCAAGATAGAATACGGCAGATACCTTTTAAATACACTTGTTTTAAGCATGATCTATACCATACCGGGAATTATTACGGCAGCCGTATTCGGCTACGCTTTCGCCCGTTTTCATGTAAAGGGGAAAAATTTTCTTTTTAATATAGTCATTATTGTTTTAATGATTCCTCCCGTCTCGGTCATGATCCCCGAATATGCCTTCTTTGCAAAACTTCGACTCGTAGGCACGTACAATATCTGGCTTCTGTGGGGTATCGGGGCAAATCCTCTATTCATCTATTTTTTCAAACAGTTTTTTTCCTACTTCCCCCAGGAACTGGAAGAAGCCGCCATAATCGACGGCTGCAAAAGGCTGGGAGTACTTTTCAGGATATTCTTGCCGCTGTCAAAACCTGCGTTAATCACCGTGTTTATCCTTTCATTTCTCTGGGTATACGGAGACTTCATGGGGCCGGTCATCTTCTTAAGTGGCGATAATACCACCCTGCCCGTTGCCATGGCCAACGGCTACGTTGTCCGCAACGGCATCCTCCTTGTCTCGGTACTGCTGGCCGGGATTGTCATTTACATCATCCCCGTGCTTTTAATCTTTGCGTTCGGGCAAAAATACTACATCAGAGGATTGCTCTCTTCCAGCGGGATGAAAGGTTAGACTTATTGCCTGTTTACTTTAGAGGTAAGGAGGTGATGTCTTATGGTAGTAGAACAAAAAAAATACGGATAGTATAATGCTTAAACAATGGACTTTGCTAAAGTACTTGGTCGTCTACTATCTGATTTCGAACGCGAAAAAATTACCTATGCGTTGATCGGCGGGTTTGCAATGGGAGCACTAGGGATTGTACGGGCTACCATGGATCTTGATTTTCTGGTAAAGAAAGATGATCTTAAAGCTGTTCATGAAATTATGAACAGCCATGGCTATAACCTCCTCTACAAATCGGAAAACGTATCGCAGTATA
>JBFMGN010000714.1:0-2455 GCA_040752435.1 Spirochaetota bacterium | reverse complement strand
AACGGGACAAGCCGACCCTGGCAGGTCTCCGTAGCGAAGACAGGTCAGCCGTCCGTAACGAAGGGGATTTGCCAGGGGCGGCAGTAAACCAGCTACTCAATGTTACAGGTTTGAAAGCGCAATGACTCTACTGGCGGAGGGAGAGGGATTCGAACCCTGGTGCGTTCCAAAAATATGGCCTAATTCTATTCTGTTATGACAGCAACTTTCCGATTGCATACACGTTGCATGCAAACCTCCTGTGAAGGGTGGGGGCCCTGCCCAGTACAGGAAATGCTATCCGATGTAATACACCAGGCCGAAACTCGCAGCCCCTGCACTTGATGTATTACAACTTCGCCTGGATTCATCGCATTTTGAGAGTTGCGCCCGCTGTGGAAGCCTGAATATGGACCATTTGTGAACACTGGAAGAAATTGCGAGGTTGATAGCCTGAGGCGGGAAAGGGTTGGGCTTGACATCATTGTACAACACAATTGGGACTTAGTGCCTTGAAATTATGTTGAGATTTTCTTCTGATCTCGCAGAAACGATAGAGGTCAAGCGGATTTGCCATGTAATAACAGCTATCCAACAACTCCTTGGCCTCCGTAGTTGAGACCGCCAGGCCATGCAACTTGCGTATAAACGAATCCGCAGTACGATAGTGTCTCTCGTGACCACCATGTTGCTGGCCTTCCATCAAGAAAATCAAGTATGCTTTGCGCTTTCTTGCGGCATGCCAGTTTCTGCCCATGACCTGATCGGAGTCAAGGTCTAGAAGCCTAATCAATGCACTATCATCTGGAAGCGATGTTTCGCAATCCAACACCGTGCGTACGTCATTTCTGGCGCCGTAATAGTTGGCATCTGCGTCAAGACATCCACACGCATGGTAAAACCGAGCCATCCGCAAAGTGTGCCCTTCCAGAGAAATTGAAGCAAAAAACTTTACCAATACTTCTTTTCCCCTAAAGGAAGGACATTCTCCTCTTTTACATTTTCCCAAGTAACGATCAAACAGGAAATGACTAAGGGTTCTTCTTGCACTGTGATAACTGCTTTTCCTGAGGTCATTCCTGATGTGATCGGGAAGCGCGACGAAATCTGGAAGGCAACGTTCAATTGCGCTTTGAAGTGTTGTTCTGTAATTATCAGCGATATGCTTGTTGGTGGCTCCAATGTCGTCCAATGCGAGTTCTATAGAATGAAGGGACGACTTTAGTTCGTCACCACCTTCTCCTTTCAGTTCAATTATTTTCTTCAGCTGCATATCGAAACTATTAAGCTTTTCCTCAACATAACGGCGCCGTTTGAAGAGATCTCGCTCCTTCTCAGCTTGAATATCGGACTCAATTCTTTGTGCGACCCTGCTTTCGAACGGTTCATCCGTCATGGTTCCTGCCCCTTCGTGTCGTCGTCCTTTCGGGCTGACTTTTCTTTGATTTCCTTTATCTCTTCCTGCATCGCTTTGGCTATGCTTCTCTCTTCGCCCTTTTCTATAGATGGAGCCTGTCCCATTTGTTTGATTATCTCCATCTGGCTCTCAGAATCATCAACGAAATTGGTGAGGGCTTTAGCGACGTTAGTCTCCGCACTGAGTTCGAATTGCCCCACCAGTTTCTCCCTCATTATAAACGGGCCAATGAAACCCAGAAAGATAGCCAAGTCCAGCTTCAAACCTCCACTATGCATATGAATCGCTGCGGCAGCCAGCAAACCGGCAGCAGCAGCATAGCGCAGAGTAAAACAGAAGAGGTCATATCTAACGCCCTTCTTAGCTTCCTTGAATCTCAAGAGCATCGATAATAAGTCGACATTATCCTTTCTTAGGGAGTCCTTTTTCAGATTGAAGAATTGGAAGAGAGGAAAAGAGATGAAGGCAGCTACGAATGAACCGGCAAAGTTTATCGACCAACGGCCAAACGATAGAGACGCCAGCACATCGAAAAAATGCTGGATGTTGTGGAAAAGACGATCGAAGGAAACGAGGAGTGATGGGCAGCAAAACCATAAGACTACTGCAAATAACACCAAAGAAACTGCCACCACCCATCCAACGATGGCAATAACATTCCAGCGGGCAGTCTGCAGTGCCGGGAACGCCATCCCCCTCGCCTCTTCGGAAAACTAGTAATATATTGCATCAGCAAACGCAAACGGACGGAGTCTCCGGCTGGGCAGTCTGCCTGAAACTCGACGAAGGAGCAATCGACTGAACATCGGCTTTCAATCGGAGTAATCTGTCCTTTGCTTCTTTCAGCAGTACTGTTCTTTTATCGATGAGATGCGGGCCAAACTTCGCCATCATTTTGGTCTTAATCTCCTCCCTCGTCTCATCTGGCTTTTCTTGGCTTTCAATTAAGTCACTGTACTTGTCCAATAACGCAGTTAATTCTTTTTCTACAGCACTTTCTAGCTCTTTTGTCTCAAGCTGCCTGTTGACATCTGCGAGTTCATCATCGATTCTTCGGAG
>JBFMGN010000713.1:0-2463 GCA_040752435.1 Spirochaetota bacterium | reverse complement strand
TAACAGACCATAGCTTTTCTCCCTCGCTTCAATTGAGTTATAGTTTAACACCGGAAATAAACGTGCGGGTTCCCTTTCAATTTATTTACTCGATTGGTAACCTGACCGGTAAGCGGAACAAAGACTTCTCCCTTAAAGCTGCAATACTGG
Source organism: Spirochaetota bacterium (assembly GCA_040752435.1). GTDB lineage: Bacteria > Spirochaetota > Spirochaetia > SPDA01 > JBFMGN01 > JBFMGN01. Next base: position 2,313 of record JBFMGN010000713.1, on the reverse strand, counting down.
GAGATTATACCTATCTGAAGGATGTCTATGGCTTTGGATTCAGTCTACAGGCAGAAATTACACAGGGAGTGTGGGAGTATCTATATACACTCCAGCGCAATATTATTCGATGCTTTATAGTTCCGATAAACCATCTTGAAATCGTTTTAAAAAACAGCCTTGCTTTTAATTGGGGTAATTGGCCGTTTTACTACGATCCGTCTTTTCTGTTCGAATCCGGCATGCGAGGACCGGTGGCGAAATCCGAAGGTACCAAACTCCTGCTGGCAGGCGTTGAACCGGGATTGAGAAATCTCATTTCCCTGAATCTGGGCATTATCAATGCAGGTGCCGGTCTCATCGTCTTTTTGGATGCGGGGCGGGTTTTTAGCGATTTCCGCGAAATACGCCTCGACTCATTGCAAATGACCCTCGGGGGCGGGCTTGTCATCACCCTTGGTATTCCGCTTTCACTCTCTTTTACCTTTGAATACGGATATAATCCGTTTCTCAAGAAGGGAAAGTTTTATCTTTCTGTTATAAGTGAATAACGTGGATTTCAGATAACATTAAGGATCGGCGAAAGTCGGCAGGCTCAGCTTGGGCGAGTTTTAAGAAGCGAATCTTCATCCGACGTGATACTTAGCCATCACCTGTTTATAAGACACTGTCTTTAATCTGCCCTTTTTATCTGCATTCCAGCGTTTGCGCGCCTCGTCTGCCCAGATGCGGTCTATTTCGGGATCGGGCTTGTCAAGCTGCATTAAAATAGAATCTACAAGTTCCATCTTTTCGCCGTCAGGCAAAGATTTGATCTTCGCTGCAAGCTCATTGCTAATCGTTCCCATACACCGGGTGCGATTTCAATTCTCGGCAAAAAATTCGAGGCTCGGCAGCCCCGGGGTATTGGAAAAACAGGAAAATAGATCTACCCTCCCGGTAATACACGTCTTTGGGAGGGATAGACAGGAAAAAGGATATGTGGAGAAAAACCATAGATGTTCTTTTTACCCAAAAAGATCAATATGTTCTTTAGAACACGAGGCGCATAAATAAAAGCTTACATCATTTGAGGCAACTCAAGAAATTTTTAAAACTATTAACATTGACAGGGTTTAAATTCTGTGCAATAATAAGGTAAACGTTTACGTTATAATTTGGGTACAATGAAACCGACAATCAAAAATGTTGCACAGGAAGCTGAGGTATCCGTAGCTACCGTTTCAAGAATAGTGAATAGTCGCCCAGGCTATTCCGAAGAAACCAAGCTAAAGGTCTAACGAAATGGCTTTAGGAGGACTGTTCTTTGCCTGCAGAAAAGAGTATCAAGATACCTTAAGGATTTATCGGGCTAAAGGTTATGACGATACCCGAGATGGGAGAGCGGCGATTTTTATGAAATTATGTAAACGTTTACGTTATAAATAGCAAATATGCGACAAAGGAGGTGAGAGAAAGGCATTTTGACTGTGATCAACTTTCGGTGAAAGTTGGATGTTGCTGCCGATATGGTAAAAAAGTTTATTTTCTAAAGGAGAGTTAACATGAACGGAAAAAAATTTCTAGTTTTGCTGATGATCTGGATTTTTTTTATCGTTGTATCCGGATTCGGCGAAGGAAAGAAAGAGGCGGCCGGGCCTGTGTCGATTGAGATATGGCACACCTACAGTGATGCAGAAGAAAAAGTGTTCAATGAAGAGACAATTCCGGCTTTTGAAGCTGCCAATCCTGAGATAAAAGTTATATCTACAAGAATGCCGTATGATCAGCTTAAACAACAGGTAATAGCCGGTGTAGCAGGCAATGCAGTTCCCGACCTTATGAGAATGGACATTATCTGGGTTCCGGAGTTTGCCAAGCTGGGTGCCCTTATTGCAGTAAGTGATAAACCTGAGTTTGCATCAATTAAATCAAACCTGTTAAGCGGTCCCCTTCAGACCAACTACTACAACGGCAAGTATTATGGTTTGCCTCTAAACACAAATACCAAGATTGCGCTTTATAATAAAGAGGCTCTGGCTTCTGTAGGCGGAAAAGCCCCAAAGACTTTTGATGAATTGGTTTCATTGGCGGAACGCTTTAAAGGTAAGGAGAAATGGGGACTCGGTGTCGGTGGAACCCACTCTTGGGGACAGTTACCCTGGTTCTGGAGCCTTGGCGGAAAGGTTACGGATGACAGATATACAAAAGCTGTTGGATATCTCGACAGTCCGGAATCGATAGAAGCCCTGAAGACGCTGGTGGACTTATACAAAAAAGGTCTTATCGGTCCCAGCCTGCTTGGTGCAGAACCTAATACATGGGCAGGGATCAAAGAGGGAAATTATCTTATGA
>JBFMGN010000712.1:0-2468 GCA_040752435.1 Spirochaetota bacterium | reverse complement strand
CGAACGGAGAAATTTATATTTTTTACAGCGACTATTCCGTTGGGAAAACGGTGGGTCAGGTTTTTAACCTGTAAAAGTATTTCTTCCATCGTCACTTGTTCATGTTCATTCGTCGATATTGTTCTTATGTAAACCGTTTATCATCTCCGGGGCATATTTTTTTAATACTGCGGTTATCCCTAAAGCCGCGAAAATCTTTATGATATCCCCCGGCAGGAAAGGAAGCATACCGAAGAGCAATGCTTTTCCCCAGGAAAGCTTTAAAACGATTTTGAGCCACGGCACACCAAGGGTATAGATTACTATTGTGCCGGATACAAGAGCGAAGAATGTCATGAGTTTGGACGACGGTTTTCTGTGTGAAATATACCCTGTTATGAAAGCCGCCGGAATGTAGGCTGCGATATAGCCGCCGGTTGGACCGATAAGCCGGGCAATCCCGCCGCCCGCTGAAAAAACCGGGAGCCCCACTATTCCGAGAAAAATATACAGCATCACACTGATGGTTCCCCACCTGCTTCCCAGGATGACACCGGCCAGGAGTACGAACATGTTTGAGAAAACAATGGGAACCGGGCCGATCGGAACTTTAACATAAACGCCTATTATCATGAAAGCGGTAAAAAGGGATGCAAACACTGCCTGTTTCATATTGATTGAAGCTGATGTATTCATAATACCACCCTTGTCTAAAGTATCTGTATCTAATCTTTCCGGTATAAACAGTCACCGGAATAAACTGCCTTTCTTTTCCCATCCGTGGTTTGTATTACAAGGCCGCCGTCGTGGCAAAGGGAAATTGCCGTTCCATGGATTGTCCCCCTGCTTGTGTGGATTGAGACTTTGCGGCGAAGGGTTGATGAGTATGAAGACCATGCCCGTATAATATTATCCGGCTTGAAGTTCTTCGTTATTGATTCAAGGTGGAAAAGAAATGAGACCAGGAAATCTTTCCTGGAAACTGTTTTGCCTGTAAGGCTTTTTACCGAACATGCATTAATTGCTAACGGCTTATTGATAGTATTATTAAGATTCATGCCCACACCCAGATTCAGGTAATGTATGGATTCAAACTCTCCCCGCACTTCAATAAGAACTCCTGCAATCTTTCTATCTTTGACAAACACATCATTCGGCCATTTGACGGAGGCCTGAATACCGCAATGTTCTTCTAAAGTTTTGACCGCACTTACGGCGGCTGCGCAGGAATAAAGATATGCATAGTTAAGCGGCAGTTTTGGTCTGAGCACTAAGGTAAAATACAATCCGCCCTCCTCGGAAATCCATGGCCGGTTTAGCCGTCCCTTACCGTTAATCTGCCTGTCTGCGGTAATAACTGTTCCATCCGGCGTATCTTTTTCAGCCAGTTGCCTGGCTATTGTCATTGTAGAATCGACACATGTGAAGTGATTGATGAAGGATTCCCGGCCGGGAAATTCCCATGGACAGAGAAGGTCCACCTCACCCTGTAATAAATAGCCTTCAGAAGAAGCGAAAATCGGGTAGCCGGAATTCTTTAATGATTTCACCTGCTTCCACACTGCTACCCTGGAAACGCCGAGTTGCTTACCCAAAATTTCCCCCGAGACGGGATGGGAGGAATTTTTTAATATAGTAACTATTTCCGATTTACATCCAAAGTTTAAGAACCTTTGCACTGTGTTAACCCAATTATAGATAAAGGTTAACATAAATGAGGTTCTCTGATCAAGGGATGCCCAAGTATTTTCAAAATTGACAAATCAGCACTAAAAGCCTAATCTTGAAATATGAAACCGCATGTAAAAATCCTGTTTGTCTGTACGATAAACTGTATGAGAAGCAGGACCGCTGAAGATCTTTATACGCACGATGAACGGTTTGAAGTGAAATCGGCGGGGGTCAGTGATTTTGCATACCAGGTTATTAATCGTAAACTGATAGGATGGGCGGATTACATCATAGTTATGGAAGACATGCATCTTAAGGAAATCAGAAAAAAATTCCCGGATTTATACTATAAAAAACGGATACGATGTCTTGATATACCTGATATCTATGAATATATGGAACCTTCGTTGCAGAATGAGATACGGAATAAATTCGAAGAGCTTTATAGCCGTGATATTATTGATTACCAAAGACAGATGATGAACGGATGAAAAAAGACCTTATGCCGGATTTTTATCCAGTATAAGGTCTCTCTGGTAGCAGGGGAAGGACTTGAACCTTCGACCTCCGGGTTATGAGCCCGACGAGCTGCCAACTGCTCTACCCTGCGCCGTTTTAAGCTAATATAATAGTAAAAGAAAATAATGTCAACCCCGCCTAATCTCAACCAGCAGTTCTAAATTTGGCGCGCCGAAAAAAACGGCTCTTAAATATCTTTGATTTTTTGCTTATGCTCCAGTTAGCAATACAAATTTTGGCACATTAAACCAAGGAGAAAAGGCGGAAAGCACGTACCGAACGGCATCGGTTTCCACCGC
>JBFMGN010000711.1:0-2485 GCA_040752435.1 Spirochaetota bacterium | reverse complement strand
TTAGTATAGTCCAGATCCGTCAGACAGTGGTCGTCACCGGAGGTTACCACACAGAGGACTGCGAGAACACGACCCGAGACAATCAAGGGAAGAGCCAGGAGAGAGTTTACCGCCGGCGCAGCCGGGTGACCATGAAAAAACCTCATTGCTTGTACATCCCTTAAAAAAGTCGGTTGACCTTGGTCGAATATTTCCCCTAGAAAAACCCAGGTATAATCAGAGAGAGTCTTTCCAGCGAGAATACCGGCCACCTGCTGGACCTCCGGCACTCCTTTATCGCCGGTCATGAAGACGGCGGCACCATCGGCGTTTGAATCGTTAACCGCCGATTCCACGATCAGCTCCAATATTTTTTGGAAGTCGAGTCTGCCGGTAATGGATTTCCCCACGTCTCGCGTCAAGTTCAGGACCGAATCGACATTTCGTTTTAAATCCTTCATAAACAAATTGAAGTTGCTTGCTAAAAGGCCAAACTCATCCCGGGTACGGATATTCAACTCTTCTGTAAAATCACCGGTCGAAACCCTGCGGAAACCTTCTTCAACACTTCTAATACGCCGGGAAATCTTCCGGGCGAAAACGAGGGAGAGAATAACGGTAACGAAACCAACGAGGGCGGTTAAAGTCCAGAAAAGCAAGAGGATCTGCCGCCGGATAACAACACTTTCATCCTGGAGTGAACGAATGAAATGGTTTAGAAAGCTTTCAAAGCTGTTGGTCAGATAATAGGAAGTATCCCGTACTTCCGCGAAAAATAGAGGTATTGAGGGATCCTGACCGGTCTGCATCTGCTTGTATATACTTTCCTCTCCGAGAACCCCGGATGCAACTATATCGTCCAGATTGTTCTGAAAAGACGTAATCTTTTCAAAGGCCTTGGAACTCATTATTTTTGCAATGGCGTAGGTGTCCCGCAGTTCATCATCTCTTATAAGATCTTTTATCCGGGGGGATTCCATAAAAAGGTAGTAGGCATTCTCCAGATCGAAAACCGCCTCCTTGAAATTCCGAAAGGTCGTGTTAAAACGAGGCGTATGTAAAATGTCTTTCAAAAGCCGGTAGGTTTGCGGAGTGAAAATATCGAACATAAGATCTTTCATTAAGCCATGCAGGCTGCGAGCTTTGGCGATAAGTTCCACCCCGCGGTCGATGGTATGCATAAGGGTGGTAATTTCATTCAACGTCAGAATAGAAATAGAGGTGATAATAAGGACACTTAAGAAGACAACCCCGGTAATAAAAAATATCTTGGTTTTAATCTTCATTTCTTAAGATTATACTATATTGCTTAAGAGATTCAACGAGGCGGGGACTCCCGGTGTATCTGTATAAGATTCATCGAGTGTTTAATATTGATCGGATAAATTACGATAAGTCAACTTTCCCTTAAAAAAATCCCCCCTGAAATTCAGGGGGGATTTAACGGTTTGTAACCTGCTTACCTTATTCCTTTCTCGATAAGCGGTTTGAGTTCCTTGATATTCTGGGGTGTTACAATACCGACACCCGTATTGATGTGCAGCCCGGGAATTTTATACCGTTTTGTCATAACAATTTGTGAAACGGGGATATATCCCTGAAGATACAGAACCTGGTCAAAGCTTGCACTTATGTACCCTTTTTCAATTCCCTCTATGGTTGCAGGCGACAGATCGATACCGCCGATGACTACATCTCCCGGTTTCTTACCGGCGGCGATAAGAACTTTCATCAGGTTGGATGTTATATTTCCGTGCTGGGTTCCGATGGCTTTGAGGTCGGGGTTCCTTTCAAGGTACCCGGTAAGAATAGGAACAGCCAATGACGCTTCTGAGTTCACTTCCTGGGAAACATCGAGTTTCTCAACTTTTAACCCTGCCGCAACGAGGGCATCATACACTCCCTGGCAGCTTTTGCTTCTGCCTTCCTCGTGCCATATGTCATAAACCAGGGCTTTATCACCGGATTTAAGACCCGCCTTTACCATAGCCTGGCCGGTCAGGTACCCTCCGGCATAGAGATCTGCACCGGCATACCCGAATCCCTTATCCTGGTATTTTGAGGCAAGGTTAGGAAGAGGGTTGTTGTTGCTTGTCACGATTATTCCTTTGGCAATGGCCTGGTCTACCAGGGATGCGAATGCTCCTTCACCGGGATGACCCATGATTACTATGCCGTCGGGGCTTGCGGCAAGGGCTTCCTTGAACTGAGCGATCATTTTCTCAGGCGCCCAGCCCGAATACTGTTCAATCAGTTTTACACCATTAACGGAAGCAGCATCTCTTGCCCCGTTGGTCCTGGCGAGGGTTGAGGGGTCTCCTTCCGTGCCTCCCATCTGCATGTAGATAAGAATCGGCTTCGGCTGAGCTGCAGCCGCTTCTTTCTGACCCCCTGCGGAAACAGAGCCTGCCAGAAGAATACCCATTACCACTAATACGGTCATCCACTTAAAATTTTTTTTCATGCAATCCTCCTTATGCGATGAAAAATGTTATTTTTATGTGCA
>JBFMGN010000710.1:0-2487 GCA_040752435.1 Spirochaetota bacterium | reverse complement strand
CCAAGTATTAGCAAAAACTGTGCCAATCAAAAAGTGAAAAAAAATGTATAATAATTCTTTATATTACAAATAATTGTAAAATAGAGCCCCGAAAGGATAAAAAGTCAGGCAAAAATGTATGATATTGTATACATTTTTCATTATTTTATTTTCACATTTTAATATAGATGGGATCATCCTTCCAGAATCATTTTTGCGTGGTCTGGGACATCAATATCTGCAAGAAAGAGTGTCTGCCCATTTTCCCTTTCCAAAAATGATTTAAAACCACGATAAAAAGAATTAGCTTGGCGGAGAATGTATTGGATTGAGATCTATGTTAACGTATACTATGCTAAAATCTGGAACTTGAAGAGTACAAGGAGATAACCAATAGTTATGGAAGACAGTAAAAAAGATGAACGTACCTGGACCGAGGAAATGAAAGTAGCCGGCGCCGAACTTGTAGAACTGGTAAAAAAGCTTCTCAAAGAAGGCAATGTCCGCCGGATAATAATCAGGAAACCTGAAGGAGAAATTATGATGGAAATCCCTTTAACCGCGGGAGTAGCAATCGGTGGCGTATTAACCATCTTTGCCCCCATACTGGTGGCTCTCGGCGCCATGGCAGCCCTGGTAAACCAGGTAAAAGTGGAAGTAATCCGGGAAAAGGATAATGACAGTTGAATAAACATCCGGCAGCGTTCAATAATGAGGAACTGTTATGGAAGAAACTCTTGAACTTTTAACCCGGGGTGTAGGAAAACATAATGCACAATTCCGGATAGTATCTATCAATCACCTTGAGGAACTAAAAGATGAGATATGGGCCCTGATAGCAGATCGTTTAATAAGCGAGGATTTTTTCAACAAGAACCTTGGCCACTTCAAATTTACAAAGCCGGAAGAACTTCCAAATACGAAATCGATTATTATATTTGCTTTTCCACAGAAAATTACCGAAATTAAATTTTCCCTTCATGGTACAAACCACGCAGCAATTATACCTCCCACATACATTTATAACGACGTAATAAAAGCCTGCGAAACTATTCTGAAATCCCTGGTTACAGAAAGTGGGAAAGGATTTTTGAGAGCAGCCCTTCCCTTAAAACTTCTTGCGGTTCGGAGCGGGCTCGGTAAATACGGCCGGAACAATCTATGTTACGTCGAAGGAATGGGAAGCTTCACCAGGCTCCAGGCATATTATACTGATTATCATTTTGAAACAGACAACTGGCAGGAGACGGAAATGATGGACAGGTGTGCAGACTGCAAGCTGTGCATAACAAACTGTCCCACCGGAAGCATTACTTTTGAAAGAACCCTCATTAACGCCGAGAGATGCCTTACTCTGTATAATGAAAACGAAGGAACATTTCCGGAATGGATAACGCCCCATTCCCATAATGCTCTGGTGGGATGCATGCAGTGCCAGAGTATCTGCCCATTGAATCGTTCTCTTAAAGAAAAAATGGAAATACAGGAACATTTTAATGAGGGTGAAACAGACATGATCTTACACCGGGTACCTTTTGATGAACTCCCGGAAACCTCGCAGAGGAAACTTAAAAATCTTAATATCGACGAATATTACATTGTATTACCGAGGAACATGGGTGTTCTCTTCCAGGGAAAATAGATTATACCCATTGCGATACCTTCGTCATGACCCATCACGGCCTCGGCTGTGCTGGATTGTAATAGTTAAAAAAACCGGTTGACAAAAAACGAGTTAATAAATAATATTTTTTTACCTGCGGCGGTGGTGGAATTGGTAGACACGCTAGCTTGAGGGGCTAGTCTCGGTTCCGAGGTGCTGGTTCAAGTCCAGTTCGCCGCAAATAAAAGCCATCCATGTTTTGGAGTGGTTTTTATTTTTTAATCTTAAGAACTGGACTTGAAACGAGCGAGCGCCGACCGAATAGGGAGGATATGGCGCGATACTAGCAGCGCCATACCCCGTACAGGATGTACGCGACAGCGAACGAGGCGGTGTCGAAGCGTGAAAACAAATACGATATAGTTCCAACTCTTCATTGTTCGCCGGGTCCGGTTCAAGCGGTTATGCGTAATCATTCTACCCAGTTCTCAATTATCAGCCCTTCAATTCCTTGAAATTCCTTTGTGTTATTTGTTACTAGAACTCCTTCATGAAACTTCACTATTGATGCGATGAACAAATCATTCGGACCAATAAGCATACCGCGTAGTTCACTCGTATGTCGAATCTCAGCATATTCATATGTCATCATGTCGCCGAAAGATACTATCTCAAAGGGTTCGAGAAATTTTTCCACTTTTTCAACATTTGAATCCCGTTTCTGACTTTTATATGCACCAAGCAGAAGTTCGGCTTTTACGATAGAAGGAATCGATATTTCGTTCGGCGGAGTTGATAAAATCTTCTTTTTAACTGACTCATATTTCCCATTCAAGAAATAGACGCATGTATTTGTATCGAGAAAGTACATTATAAGATTTCCCTCTGAGTATCAGAGCCGAACG
>JBFMGN010000071.1:0-9768 GCA_040752435.1 Spirochaetota bacterium | reverse complement strand
CTTAAGATGTTTAGGATAATCTGGTTTATCCGGTGTTCATCCCCAACAACCACCGCTGGAACGGAGGGATGGATAACGACTTTGAAATCCAGGTCTTTTTCCTCCGCGACATTTATGAAAATGCTCTTAATATGCTCAATAAGTCTCTTGAATCCGAAGTTAGCCTTTTCAAGCTCTATCTTTCCGGCCTCGATTTTAGAGAAGTCCAGGATATCATTTATCAGGTTCAACAGATTTATACCGGAATTTTTGATAACTTCAAGTTTTTCGAGTTTTGTCGGGTCATATTCTTCATCAATCAGGATTTCCGTAAATCCCAGGATGGCATTCATCGGGGTTCGTATCTCGTGCGACATGTTGGCAAGAAATTCGCTTTTAAGCCGATTTGCAGCTTCCGCTTCTTCCTTCGCTTGCTTCAGTTCTTCCTCCGCCTCTTTTCGCCTGGTAATATCTTCCTTAACGGCAATGTAGTTTATTATTTCGCCCTTGCTGTTTTTGATAGGGGTAATAACGGCTTCTTCCCAGAAGGTACTGCCGTCTTTTCGCTTGTTCAGGAACTGGCCGTGCCAGACATTGCCTGATTTTAGCGTTTCCCAGAGAACCTTATAGTCTGCCTGGGTATGATAGCCGCTTTTAAAAAGTCGTGTGTTTTTACCGATTATCTCTTCCTGGCTGTAGCCCGTCGCCTTTTCAATCGCTTTGTTGGCAAATACAATATTACCCTTAAGGTCGGTGATAATAATAACATGCGCGCTTTGCTCAACCGCGATTGAGAGACGATTTAATCGCTCTTCCGCTATCAATCTCCGGACTCTGGAGGCTGCCAAAAGCCAGAGGGCAACAATTAAAAGCAGGGTTACTAGAACAGCCGCAATAGTAAGATTCCTGACGGAGCCCTTAAGCCCGGCGTAAAGGGTTTGAGGAGAAACATGGGAAACCAGCAGCCAATGGAAATCTTTCATTTCAACGGAGCTGTAATTTCCTGCCTGGTTCTGTTGGCTTAAGAGATAAGACAAGTTATCGTCTCTTAATGGATAGATTGTTTTATAACAGAATAAACCGCCGGATGCATCCACACAGCCTTCTTTTGATTCAGCGCTCTTCTCCCAAACTGCCGGGTAGTACCTGGAAAACTTTAAATCCTTTTTATCGTCAAACATGAAGGCCCATAAATTTTCGGAAGCAGAACCGTACATCCAATAACCGTCGGAATTCAACAGCATAATTTTGCCGTACAAATGCATTGATACAGATTCTATCTTCTTGAAAATTTCGTTGCCGAAATAATTCAGGACTACAACACCTTTAAGTTTTCCCGAATTATTATAAACCGGAGTTGAGATTCGTATCATCGGCTTGTACGGTTTTTCTATTTTGTCATTTTCCATATTAAGATCCATCGGGGAAATATAAAATTCCCCCTTTTTCAGTTTCACGGTTTCCTTAAAATAGTACCGCTGCGACTTATCCTGAAGTTGATTTTCAGGAATTAAATCAGGATGCCCGTTATTGAAATTGACCCGAATAATCTCCTTTCCTTCCGGGCTTAACCATCGTATCTGGTCATAGATGGATTCTCTTTTTATATATGCCAGGTATGTCTTTGCAAGTCGTCTAATCGTATTTTCGTCATAATCGGCCTCATTAATTTCGAGAAGATCTTCCACGTTGGAGAGATATAGAATATCAGCCAATACCTGATGAAAGCTGTTGATGATAAGCTTGGATTCTAAATCAAGATATCGCTGCTCGTTATTTTTTACATTTGAAATATACGCCTTGGCCAGCAGCCTGAAGTAGGCATAAAAACTTAAAAAAACACATATCAGAACCGGAATCAGGAAAAGAATGAATTGTTTCAACGCTCTCTTAAAAATCATGTTAAACCCATTGCATATGTTAGTTACAGGCATCCGTGAAGTCAATCAGGGCTGCCCTGATTTAACCAAGGGCGACATCCAGGGTCATCATCACGGCAAAGCCCGACATCGCCCCAAGAGTCGCTATATGCGTATTGCCTGAAGACTGGGATTCCGGTATTGCCTCTTCCACCACTACAAATATCATTGCCCCGGCCGCAAATGAAAGGGCATAAGGGAGTATAGGACGCATCAAAGTAACCAGCCAGGCACCCAGAACCCCGGCGGCAGGTTCAACCAGACCGGAAGCCTGGCCGAAGAAAAAGCTTTTCCAGCGGGATAAACCTTCCCGGCGCAGAGGCACCGATACGGCGGTACCTTCGGGAAAATTCTGCAGGCCGATACCCAGTGCCAGCGCAACAGCACCGGCCAGCGAGGCGGAAGGTATACCGGCTGCGACCGCCCCGAAAGCGATACCCACTGCCAGGCCTTCCGGAATGTTATGAAGTATAATGGCCAGGACAAGAAGCATGCTCCGTCCCATAGTCGTGTTTTTACCGTCTGCCTTTTCAACGGGTTCCTTTAAATGCAGGTGGGGTAACAACCGGTCTACCAGTCTTAAGAAAACGCCTCCTAACAGGAAACCCACCAGGGGGGGTACCCACGGGATAAGCCCCATTTCTCCCGCAAGCTCAATTGAAGGAGCCAGCAAAGACCAGTAACTGGCGGCGATCATAACCCCGGCCGCAAAGCCGAGCATACCATCGAGGAGTTTTTTACTGACGGTTTTAAAAAAGAAAACTGCCGAGGCTCCCAGGGCGGTTACGAACCATGTAAAACAGGTTGCCAGAAAAGCCTGCAATATGTGGTTAAAGCCTGTAAAAGATTGGAAAAACATAGTCCTTTAAGCGCCTCCATTGCTATTGTTTTTTCATCCCGTCCTTAAAGTCCATCGCCTGGAGTGTTAATATAAATTCTTTTTCCAGTTGACCGGCAGTATCAACCGATTCCGCCATCTTCTGATCAAGAAGCTCGGATTCGAGACGCTCAGCGATTTCCGCAACCCGCTGAGCCCCGATATTGATGGAAGCCGTTTTAATCGAATGGGCGGCTAAGACGGCCGAATCCCTATCCTTGTTCCTGATTGCCTCTTTCAAAACTTCCAACCTGGGGGATTCACTCTCCTTAAACAATCCATACAGGATAAGAAGAAATTCAGTGTCGCCGCCGATTCTGCCCAGCACGCCCGTTGTATCCAGCAGCCTCTTTGTACCCGCGGCCTGGGAGGCGGCCAGAAATTTCCGGACCAATATCTTACTCCTCATAACCCGCAAAAGAACCATCTTAAGTTCATGCAAATCGATAGGTTTAGAAATATAGTCATCCATTCCGGCTTCCAGAAATCGATCCCGGTCGCCTTTTAATGCATGGGCTGTCAGTGCGATTATCGGGATCGTGTTATCAAGTTCATCCTTCCCGGATTTTCTTATTATCCGGGTGGCTTCAAGACCATCCAGTTCGGGCATTTCAACATCCATTAATACCAGGTCATATTTTTTTGTTTTCTCATAACTATCGGCGCGGCGTGTAATTTCTTTTAATTTTTCGATAACCTCTTGGCCGTTTTCAGCGATAACAACTTCGTGATTCAGATTTTTTAAAAACTTAACCGCGACCTTCTGATTTATTACGTTGTCTTCCGCCAGTAGGACTTTCAAAGATAGGGTTTCTTCACCGACATTTTTATCGACTGCTGCCGTTTCATACTCCTCGGGAGGAACTACACCCTGTTGGAAACTTGCAGTAAAGAAAAAATTACTGCCTGCATTTACCCGGCTTTCAATCCAGATTTTGCCGTGCATCAATTCAACCAACTGTTTGCAGATGGCAAGACCAAGTCCGGTACCCCCGTATTTTCTTGTCATTGATTCATCCGCCTGGATGAAGGGATCAAAGATTTGTTCTTTTTTATCTTCCGGTATCCCGATACCGGTATCCTGGACCGTAAAAAGAAGGGTAATCTCTCCATGGTGTTTTCCACCGCCGACTTTTCCCGGTGAAGGATATTCCACCTCAATTTTACAATAACCCCGTTCGGTAAACTTGACGGCATTCCCTAATAAGTTATAGATAACCTGCCGCAAACGAACCGGGTCACCTTTAAGATAGGCAGGAACATTATCTCCGATTTTATACTCAAGCCTGATTTCTTTTTTCAAAGCGAGAGGGTTCAAGGTGCTGACAACCTGCTGTATCAGATTTCGAATTGAAAAATCAACATGTTCCAATTTGAGTTTTCCGGTTTCAATTTTTGACAGATCAAGAACCTCATTAATGACGTCGAGCAAAGTATTGGCCGACTCTTTAACCATATTAAGGTACTCCCGCTGCTGATCACTCATTTCCGTCTGGAGGGCAAGTTCTGTCATGCCTAAAATACCGTTCAACGGGGTCCGTATCTCGTGGCTCATACTGGCCAGGAACTGGCTTTTAGCGTTGTTGGCCGCCTCGGCCAGTTCTTTGGCATGTTTTAAATCTTCCTGAATACGCATGTAAACAAGGAATTCGTTAATATTAATAAAACTGAAATAGATTGTATTAAACCCAAGCATCAGCAGGATTACCAGGGTATTTACCCTAATCTGGATGTCGGTATTTAAAACGACGAACGCAATAAGAAAAAAGAAAAAAAAGCCGATAGACAGGTAAAAATACCGGGGCGAGTTACGCCGTTCCCTTATAAGTACGATAAATATAAAAAAATACACTATTGCCGTTACGACAAGGTTTATAATTACAGTATAGACCGGCTGCATGGAAATGGGATGCAACAGCAATAGTAACCACGCGAACATGACGAAAGCCCTGGCGTAATTTTTAGTATATCCTTCCAGCAAACCTGCTATTAACATCAGAAGCAGGACTTTATCGATATGTTTAAATATGGCTGCCAGTTTATTCCCGGCTGTGAATCCCAGGCCGAGATCCACAAATAAAAAGAATAAAACTACCACGCATGTCAATATAGCCAGGCTTTCAATTGCAAATATAAGCTTCTTTCGCAATACCAGCAGTACGAGGGATGTCATTAATATAAAGGTGTATGCGAATCCTAGAAATTGAAAACCGGAAACTGCCTGTAATTCCGAATTCAGGTATTTGGTTTTTACTCCTTCCAGACTCCCTATATAGATCGAACCTGCGGCGCCATCCAGATAATTCCATAAATAGTTCAGATCGACTTCGAAGGTGTTTTTTCCGGGTTTCAACTCGGCTTTTTCAAGCTGAAAGAGAACCAGCCGCCATCTATCTGTTAATTCAGGTTTTGCCCGAAAAGCTGTAAAGGTCGTTAAAGGCTCTCCATTTAGATATGCAGCCCTGGCACTCCCGAAGGCAGGCGAGAAAAGGAAAAGATCGAAATCGGGTACTTTTTCAATTTCAAAATTTACCCGGTAGGTGATAGAATTAAAGAAATGAAACCGCTTATCCTTAATAACACCGGGTAAAGTTATGCTTATAAAATCCTCATCGCTGACAGAGCTTCTGCTCCTGGAATCAAGCAGTTGGGTGGGGATATAAAATGCCTGCCTGATTTCCGTATACCCGTTTACCGTAAAGGAGAGTTTTTCATGCTCACCTGAGGATGGAACAACCGATATTAAACTGTAAAATATGACTATAACAGAGATGAAAATTTTTTTTTGAATAGCCATTTAAACCAGTATAAAAAGTTTGCTTTATTAGTCAAGACTAAGGTCCGCTTACCATTCCAAAACACAGCCCGCATAGGTCAATCCGGCGCCAACGGCACACAGAAGAATTTTATCGCCGGTTTTTATGCGCCCTTCCATTTCCAGGTCTCTGATGGCTAAGGGGACTGATGCGGCGGATGTATTGCCGTAAAGGGCGATATTGGAAAAAAATTTTTCCTCCTCTATTTTTACTTTATTGGCGACCGCCTTAAGTATCCGCTGATTTGCCTGATGGGGAACAATCCATCTGAAATCCTTAAGCTCAATCCCGGCTTTCTCCGATACCGCGTTTATTATTTCGCTGAAGGCTGCAACTGCCCCGCGAAACATCCGGCCGCCGTCCATATACCAATACTCGTCCCCGGGAGATAGTTTACTGCCCGGAGGGAGGGATGATCCACCTGCTTTTCTATAGATTATGTCGTATCCGGTACTATCTCCCCGGATTATCATACCGGATAACCGGTGCCCGGCAGGCGAAGAGGAAACGAGGGCCGCGCCGGCACCATCACCAAAAAGGAAGGCAGTTGAACGATCGGTTTTATCCGTGAATCTGCTCATTGTCTCAGCCGCGATTACAAGTATATTGTCGAAGGTTCCATTCTCGATATACTGTTGGGCGAGTGAAAGACCGAAAAGCCATCCGCTGCACGCGGCGGCTATATCGAAAGCCGGAATATTCGGGCAGCCGAGCTTCTGTTGAAGGGCACACGCTGTAGCCGGCAGGGGCATATCCGGTGTAGAAGTTGCGACAATAATCATCTGAACGGCCGAGACATCGAGCCCGGCTGCCTCAAGTGCGGTTTTCGCCGCTTCAAGGCCCAGGTCCGAAGTGGATTGGGCGTTATCTATGTACCGTCGTTCTTTTATACCGGTAACTTTTTCAATGTAATCTGCATTGATATCCGGCAGTTTATCGGCGAAAAAGGAATTATCGATTACATGCTCAGGTACATACGCCCCTACTCCCGTTATGTAGCAGCCGGAAGCTGCTTTTTTCGCAGTGCTCTGCCTTTGTTTGAGGCTTTCAACATACCGCTCCACATCCTCAACTGTAATTCTTCCTTCCTGTCCGTTGCCTTTTATTTTGGATATATCATTAAGGTTGACGTTGTTATCCAGCAGCAGTTTTTTTACCCTTGGGCTCAGCTTTAATTCAGATCTACCACCGTTTTCCCCCCTGCGCGAAGAATCATCATTTTTTGACTGCCTGGTAACCTCGATCCGTTCAGCTACCAGTTTATCAAGTTCAAGGTGCCTCATATCAGGATCGGTGGTCATTATCTCTACCAGCGGAGTACCGACCGCCACAATATCGCCGGCCCTGGCTTTCAGACTGACAACTTCACCGTCACAGGGGGATTCAAATTCCCAGGCTGATTTTTCAGTTTCTATCTCAGCCAGCGGTTGTGATTTTTTCACGTGATCGCCTGTTTTAACCAACCAGCTCAGTATTATCCCGTCGACGATGGATTCACCTGTAAAGGGCATTGGAATTGTTATGATAAAGCTCTCTCTTACCATATAATTAACTCCCATTTAGAAATTAAGCAGAACCGTTATTTTTTCGATTATTTTATTCCGGTCAGGCCGGTAATCCGATTCCAGTTCCGGGGCAAAAGGGACGGGCGTATCTGGAGCGGTGCACAATAACGGCGGCGCATCCAGGTCAAAGAAATTATTTTCAATGACGCCCGCAATTATCCCTGCCCCGATACCGCCTGTTTTCCAGGCTTCATGGACTACAAGAAGCTTGTGGGTTTTTTTTACCGAATTGCATATTGTCTCCCAATCCAGCGGTTTAAGAATTAACGGATCAATAATCTCAACACTCACCCTCTGTTCCTTTTCAATATATTCAACCGCCGATAATGCTTCATGGAACATGGCGCCATAAGCGATAATTGTTAAATCCTTACCCTCCTTGTATACCGATGCTCGTTGAAAATTTTTAATGCGTCCGTCGAAGTGTATATCTCCGCGGATACGTCGGTAGAGGAATTTGCTTTCAAAAAAGAGAACAGGATTATCGTCATAAATTGAGGCCAGAAGCATATGAAAGAAATCGGCCGTATTTGAAGGATAAACAATTTTCAACCCGGGAAAAGCTGCAAAAACCCCTTCCAGGTCTTCCGAATGCATCGGGCCGTAACTTAATCCGCCTCCTCCGGGCATGCGGATAGTAATTGGAAGCTTAACTCCCGTACGGAAATAGAAGGAACCCGCGTTAACACCAATCTGAGTTACGGCATCCGTGGCAAAATCAGAAAACTGCATTTCAACGATGGGTCTCATCCCGGCTTCGGCGCAGCCGATACCGAAGCCGGTGAACCCCGATTCTGAAAGGGGCATGTCAATTACCCTCTCCCGGCCGAACTGCTCAAAAAGCCCTTTGGTCGCTTTAAAAGGACCTCCGAACACCCCGATATCCTCACCAATTATAAGAACTTCGGGGTCATGCGTCATGGCATGCCGTATGGCGGCGTTAACCGCCTGGACCGCAGTGAGATTATTGAATGACACGGGGGGGAGGTTGTTGCCTCCAGATGGCGCGGTTGTAACATAGGTTCCCCAATCTGCAGTTTCAGGATTTATAGATTTCTGCCCGATGGCCTTGTTGGCTTCCTCTGAAAGATACGTTTCCCATTGTGCCTCGATTTCAGATAATTCATCTTCACTGTACAATCCGTTTTCCAGCAGGTAACGCCGCATTCCAATAATCGGGTCTTCTTTTCTCCATTTCTCAAGTTCATCTTTGGGGACATAGTCCGCCGTATCATAAGCGGCATGACCGACCAATCTGTATGTGACTGCCTCGAGCAAAAAAGGCCGCGGGTTTCGGCGTATGTCGTCTGCAATCTGTTTTACGGTTCTATAAACCTCAACGGCATGGGTGGCTTTGATGCTCATGCCTTCAACACCGTATCCGGCCGCACGGTCGGATAAACGCTTACAGTTGAATTGCATTTGGTTGGGGGTTGAATAGGCCCAGTGATTATTCTCTATGAAAAAGATAACGGGAACCTTCAAAACCGAGGCTATGTTTAAGGCCTCATGAAAGTCCCCGGTACTTGTTCCCCCGTCTCCGATAATCGCGGCACCGATCGCAGGTATTCCCTTCTGCCGCCTCGCATAGGTTGCCCCAACTACATTGGGAAGCAGAGCACCGAGATGGCTTATCATAGGCAGCAATCCTTTTTCGACAATACCATGATGTACATTTCCATCTTTGCCGCCGGTTGGGCTTTTTTCATTGGCCAGATAGTGGCAGAACAGATGAAAAATCGAGGTATCCCAGGCCAGGTATCCGGCAAAATCCCTCTGCATTAAGTTGCATATGTCGGTTTCCCTGTTTAAGGCCGAACACAGGCCTACGATAGCACCTTCATTCCCCTCACCCAATGTAACCGTTCCCTTAACAAGTCCTTGCTGGTAGAGGTCATACAGACGGTTTTCACTTTTTCTGCCCAAAAAAATATTACGGTACATTCCTAAAAAAAAGCTTTTATCCTCTACAGCCATAACCACCTAATCCCCCGATTCGCGACGTAACAATAAAATAAATCTGGCAGTCAAATCAAGAGGGATATTTCTCTCAGTTGTTAATAGTTACAAAATTTTTACATACACATCTGGTATGCTATTCCACTAGAATGGTGTCGCAAGGTGCGACACCCGTTAATACAGTCCGACAAAGCCGAAGGCTGCGTCGGGCTATTTCACTAGAGGGTGTGCTTTGATGAGCGCTCCTGCCAGCTTCTGGAGCACATGGTAGAACCGATTACGATGAAGCCGGGCAGTGTGCGCAAGGAGGATTACCATTACAAGCGACACTATGATACCATGCTGGTTTATGTTGACTGACCACTACGTCCCTTGACAACGGGGGGGCCTTATATGGGTTAGATGCCTTCCGTTATTCGCCTCAATATCAAGAAATGTTTCTTGAACATAATCTGTTTAGATCCAGCTTTCTACAAGAAGTCCTGGAATACGTTCAAAATGGTTAATGTTTCCAGTAATTAATTTATTCCCTTTTTCAATTGTTGTCGCCGCAATGAAGATATCTGCGTCAGCAAGTATATTCCCTTGCTTTTGTAGATAAGTTCTTAAGATGCCAAACCTCTTAAGTATTTGTAAATCTGTTTGAATGACAA
>JBFMGN010000709.1:0-2501 GCA_040752435.1 Spirochaetota bacterium | reverse complement strand
TCGCTCAAAGCAGGTTTAAGTTTTCAAGTTCATTGACATTTCCAGGTCGAAGTGATATGTTCTCTTCAATTACAGCCATCGAATTAATAGTTCAATAAAGGGATAAACATGTCTTCAAGAGAAATGAAGCGACATAAACAAAAAAAAAATAACGAAAAACTAACGGATGTCGAGAAAAAGCGGATCCACCATCCTTTGATATATGCAGGCAGCGTTATTATCCTGGTAATCATCGTTGTAACGTTTATTGGCACGCCTGTCGCAGACAAGATGGGAAATGGTGTCCGGATTACATTCGGTAAATATGGCAACAAAAACATCGAATTTTATCCGGGTAACTATCTATCCAGGCAAAAAGATTTAATTGCCGAGCAACTGCGGGAAAATTCTACCCAGCAGAATTTTGAATGGCAGGCGTATCAAGTATGGAAAACTGCTTTCGATCGGACGGCTATTCATATTGCCATCCTGGATGAAGGTGAACGAAGCGGCCTGTATGTTACCGATTATAAAATCGACCATACGCTTACGCAGTACGGCCCGTATATGGAAAACGGCGAGTTCAGCGAGGAGCGATACAAAAACACTTCCAACCAGGAACGATATGAAATTCGTAAAATCTACCGGGAAAACCTGCTTCACGATCAGTACATCACTGATGTTGTCCTTAATTCAACCCACAGCCGGAACGAGATTGATTTTATAAAAAAAATGGCACTCCCTGAGAGGAGTTTCAGATATGTCATTTTTTCTTTTTCAGATTATCCAGAAGGAGGCGTCATTGACTACGGAATCCAAAATCCGAAGCTTTTCAGGCAGATGAAACTGAGCCGTATTACTATTAAATCCGGCGAATCGGATGCAAAGACAATTTTTAAACAACTTGAGGGGAATCCAGCGGCATTTGAAGATCTGGCAAAGACCCAGTCAAAGGATGCTTTCGCCGAAAAAGGCGGTGAGATGGGTTTGCGGCGCTATTTTACACTTCAGGAGGACTTCGCCTCCGCCCCGGATCTCGATTATCTTTTTAGTCTAAAAAAGGGAGAGGTCAGCAAGGTTTTGAAAACTACTTTCGGCTGGGCCATATACCGTTGCGATGAAGAGGCGACCGATATCGATCTTTCCAATGAGGAATCCGTCAATCTAGTGCGAGCGTATATGGAACGATATGAAGCCGGAAAGATTGAAGACTTTTTAGTAAAAAAAGCCGACGAGTTCCGTTCCAGCGCCCTGGCTGAGGGTTTTGACAAAGCGGCCGAAACAAACAACCTTGATATAAATACATCCGACTATTTCCCCGTTAATTATGGAAACACTTTCTTTCTAAAACAGGTAAAGAGCACTGGAAATGATAAGGCACTTGAAAGCGCGGCGTATAAAGAACAATTTTTCATTTCCGCATTCTCGCTGAAACCGAATGACACCTCTTTACCCCTGGTACTGGACAAAGTTGTGGTAGTCCTTCAACTGGCGGATGAAAGGCAACCCTCTGAAGATGAACTTATGATGATCGATAATTACTATCCATACATCCTCCAGCAGTACCGGGAAGAAGATATGAGTTCCTTTTTTATGCACTCCAAGAAGTTTGTCGATAATTTTAACGAAGCATTCGCCAAATTTTTCCTTCCTCAAGAGTAATGGCTACCCTCTACCCCGAATTAAAAGAAACCGGTAGAGGGTATACTCTTTATTATAAAGGCCGCTACCTTTATTCAGTACGTGATCCTAAAGGCCGTTCGGAAAAAGTTGTCGGCTCTATTATAATAGAGAAAAGAACCCTTTTATTTATTCCTTCGCCCCTCTTTTTTTACGGCTTCGATCTCCTTTTAACTAAACTCCCCCAGGATTGTCATATCCTCTGTATAGAATCCGATCAAAACTTGATGGCTGCCTCTCTGGATTATTCGGATAAATATTATTTTGCTCATAAAAAGATATCCTACATCCGAACGGAAAGTCCCGACCAGGCGACTGCCTTTGTTCTGAATCTGGGCCCATGGAGGTTTCGCCGCTGTCAGTTGATTGCCCTTTCCGGAGGATATTCCCTATACCAGAAAATATACGACCAACTCCATGCTGCCATTGAAAAAGAAATTCGAAACTACTGGCAGAATAAAATGACTCTTATCCGCATGGCGGAACTTTGGATAAAGAATATTTTCCTGAATATGCCCGTTCTTGTCCGTAGTCGTTCTTTTTCCAGATTCCACACGGAGAAAGCGGTTTTTGTTGCAGGTGCCGGTGAATCTCTCGAAGATGCCCTGCATTTTATTACAGCTTTACGAGATAATCTATTCGTTGTAGCGGTAGATACAGCCTTACCTATCCTTTTTGCTTCCGGAATAATACCGGATTTGACTTGTGTAGTAGAATCGCAGTTTATAAATAGTAAAGATTTTCTCGATTTTAAAGATAGCTCAATTCCCGTATTGGCCGATCTTACTTCTTACCCAAATGTTTTACGGCTTTTCAAAGGAGATATATATTTTTTTCTCTCG
>JBFMGN010000708.1:0-2505 GCA_040752435.1 Spirochaetota bacterium | reverse complement strand
CAGCGGGGTAAAGATTATCTTGCCAAACATAAACCGGAGAATGCTTTAAAATCCTTTAAAAAGGCACTTGAAACCTGCCCTGTCCAGCACGGCAAAGATTTATCAAAAGTTCTTTTTTATCTTGGTGTAACCCTCAATAAACTGGGGATGCCTGATATCGCATTAAAAAGCTGGGTTGCATCGCTAAAGATAGTGAAGACGAGCTATTCGGGAAAAATGTTGAAACGCTTTTCAAATGAATACGGGATGGCCCGACAGGAGAATGAGGAACAGAATGACTGGGCGGCTTTTTATTCTATCCAGTTGGCAAAATATTTAAGAAGTAAACGAACGGGGAAAATTGGTACCATTGCAGAGAAAGATATGATCCGGGATCTGATATTCGATTACTGGAAAGACTTGAAAACCGGGGGAAGCCTGGATGCCAAATCATCGGAGGAGAAAATCGAGATCTTTCAAAGGTTTGAGATTGTCTTCCCGTTTATCATTATCCCCAACCATATCCAATCAAGAAACTTTGTAAATGATCCGATAGCCGTTAATTTTAACCACAAAAAGCGCGTTAGCCCTGGAAGCAGGTGTTTTTGCGGAAGCGGTCTTATGTACAACCTGTGCTGTGGACGCACACCGGGAGAGGACGAGTTATTAAATGGAGTATTTTGATACATAATATTTTGAATTAATCGTTTTTGTGTAAAAATGACACATCATGAGTTGCCGGGCGGTCCTATAGAGGGGAGGGGTTAGCATTATTTTATTCCTGGGTAAGTAATTATTTCCCCATAATATATTTTTAAAGTTGGCATATATATTGCTGGATATATAAAGGGGGAAATAATGACGATAACAAAGAAAATCGCTGCAAACAAAACAAAAACGGAGGACGAAAACGTCCTTTCTATATATTTAAAAGAAATCAATAAAATATCTCTTTTAAGCCGAGCCGAAGAAGACCACTACGCCCGCAAGGCAGCTCAGGGCGACCAGAAAGCCAAGGAAGTTCTTATTAACGCCAATTTACGATTTGTAGTAAATGTCGCCAAAAAATATCAGAACCAGGGTCTGCCTTTATCAGACCTGATCAGCGAAGGCAATATCGGCCTGATGAACGCCATTGAGCGTTTTGATGTAGATAAAGGCTACCACTTCATCTCGTATGCAGTCTGGTGGATCCGCCAGGCCATTCTTAAAGCTATCTGCGAAAAGTCCAGGATGATCAGAATTCCCCTCAACAGGGCGAACGAACTTGTTCAAATCGAAAAGGCCAGGAAGGAATTGCAGACTGTAAAAGGTGAGGATCCTGAAGTCGGGGAAATTGCACAGATTGTGAGCATGGATGAGGATCATGTCGCGGATTTGATAAATATATCGAGAGATTTAATTTCCCTCGAAACACCGGTTTACGCGGAAAAAGATTCTTCCATCCTTGGGGATTTCATTGAAGATAACGGATACCATCACCCGGAAGAAGTGATAGTGGAAAAGTCGCTAAGACAGGATATCAATACTATCCTGAAAACATTAAGCGAAAAAGAAGCGGAGATCATCCAGTACAGATTTGGTCTTAACGGAAAAAGCCCTCTTTCTTTAAAAGAAATCGGAGATCGCTATAACCTGACAAAAGAACGTATACGCCAGATCGAGAAGAAAGCGCTGAAGCGTTTACAGCATCCCTCCCGGAGTCAACTTCTTGAAGCGTACACGGCGTAAAAAAGTGGGATGATTATTTATATTATAAGCCTCTATCCTTGACATAGAGGCTTTTTTATTTTAGGTTCTCACATAAGCAATTAATCAGTCGATATGTTGTGGGCGGTGGAAGAAACCGCCGCGGGACAGGAGTAGATATCTTTGTTCTACCCCCTGGTGCGGGGCGGAGTTAAGTAATTTTTAAGATGAATAACATGAAGATATTTGGAGGTTAACTAAACAGTTATGGGAAAACTAAAATACGTGTATTTTTTCGGTAACGGATCTGCAGAAGGCAATGCAGGCATGAAAGAGTTATTAGGCGGAAAGGGAGCGAACCTGGCTGAGATGACGAATCTCAATATACCTGTTCCGCCGGGTTTTACAATTTCTACCGAAGTCTGCGATCTTTATTACAAGAATGATAAAAAATATCCAGAGGGTCTTGACGATGAAATAAAACAAAATCTAGTGAAGCTTGAAAAGCTGATGAATAAAAAGCTCGGTGATCCTGCAGATCCGCTTCTGGTTTCCGTTCGTTCCGGGGCGGCCGCTTCCATGCCCGGCATGATGGATACGATTCTAAACCTTGGCTTAAACGACAAAGCTGTTGGAAGTCTTGAAAAAAAAACCGGCAACCCGCGGTTTGTTTGGGATGCCTATCGCAGGTTCATCCAGATGTTCGGTGATGTTGCCAAAGATGTTCCCCATCATGCGTTCGAGGAAATCCTTGAGAGTGTGAAGCATACGAAAAAGGTAAAACTCGATACGGAACTCGAGGCAGAGGATCTTAAAAGAATAGTATCTCTCTACAAA
>JBFMGN010000707.1:0-2511 GCA_040752435.1 Spirochaetota bacterium | reverse complement strand
AGTGATTCGCAGAAGCTGCTGATTTTTGTCAGCATATCCGGCGATAAATCGATAAACTGCACACCAGCCATCATATTGTCCTGGGTTTTCTGGACCCTCTTGACGACAGCAAGAATTCCCTCTACCTGCTCTCCGCTATTGGCGAGGGTAAATGAAATCTTCACTCTGATATCAATATCCAGACTAACCGCTTTATCTTCCTGACCGTTCATGTCCAGAAGGCACCCTCCAACACTCAGGTCCAGGATGTTCCCTTCCAGCCTCCGGATATTACCCTCAACCGGTACTTCGATAAATGCTGGTATCTGTGTTTGAATTCGGTGGTATCGTCGAAGGGAAATCTTTTCTACTGATTTCGGATAACTCAGATAGATTAATGGGAGTTTCGTATCGTTAATATTCCTGAGCACTTTTGTTTCAAATCCATAAGCATTGCCACAATAAATATATCGAACAATACAGGTACATCCATCAGCCAAATTGACATAAACCCCGTTTAATACCGGCATCTCGATAATGACCAGATGGTCCGTCTTCCAGCCCACGACGGCAGATTTATACCGGATGATTTTAGGGTTCCCTTTCGGTTGGATGAAGATCACCAGGCCAACATCCAGAATAGCCTCTTTATTTCGCTTTTGAGCACAAGTGTCCTCCCTCATCGGTCAAAAACACATCCCCCTTTTATTTGTCCTGCAATGGATTAATCCTAGAGAAATACCCGGTCTTTCCAAGCCTTATGTATTTCAGGAGAACGCCGCTCACTCTTGAGGCATAACCCCAAGTTACCATGGTCACTTACTGATCTTGACTTGCTTTGAGAGATAGACTTTACGAAGAGAAATAACCTTACTTAAGACGAAGTTATAGTAACATTAAGAGCGCCGATGAGTCAACAAGATTTTTACTTTTTTCATAAAAGGACCTGTTTTGCAGCCGGATGCCTCCCATAAGTCTGTCTGAGAAACCCTTCTCTGCGGCCAAACGCCGCTGCTGAATTCCTTTTTTTTCAGGGATAGCCTGCTAAGGAGCATCCTTGGCATACAGTTCCAGGTGAAAAATGGTTTGCCCGTCTGCCGCAAAGGGAATAGTTGTCAATGAGCTTCCCTCCAGGGAGAGATGCTTGATGGCCGATCCTTTTCCAAGAATCATGACCGGTACGGAAATTTCAAAGTCACAGGAGATGTTGGACAATTCCGTTTTGGCCATGCCGACTATCATATTGGTGATTTCCCCTACGCCATCGACGATTTCCTGCTCGGCTTCGATCTGATCGCCTAACATGTTCGATACCGCTGCCTGTGCGGTTTTAGCATCCATGCTGAGAATTACCGAGCCAACGATATTTCCCGTCAGTGAGATAACCCCGGTAATATCCGACAGGCAATCCAGTCCTCTCCTGGCAAAAGGCTCTTCGGGATTTATCTCCATGAAGATCATGGTTTGGAAAACATCATGAGCAGAAGTTATAAGACCCTGAATTATTTTTTGGAACAATATTTCATTCATAAACCCCATCTCCTTTCCCTGATCAGGCTTTGCCCATGACTTTGTCCAGTTTCTTCTTCAGCTTCTCGGGGGTAAAGGGCTTGGTGATGTAATCATCGACTCCGCAGTTAAGCGCCTCTTCGAACTTGGCCATACTCCCCTCAGTAGTGAGCATGATAATCGGAATATGCTTTTTATCTTTGGCATCTCTCACCTTCTTGACAAAGGTCAGGCCATCCATCTGGGGCATGTTCCAATCGCTGATGATCAGTTTAATCTCTTTGGGGTCCAGTTTCTGCAGCGCATCCTTACCGTCAGATGCCTCGACCGGATCTACATCGACACCGATCTGCTTTAAACTTTTGACAATCAGTTTTCTCATCACTAAAGAATCATCGACAATCAACACTTTCAAGGACATACTTTTTCCCCCTGTTCTGATACGGAATACAATACCATTACTACTATAGTTATTGTTCGGTTCAATGGGGTCTGACCATCGGGAGGTGAATGTCGCTGCCCTCTCGCTTTACCTTTGGACTGCCTTTTTCAAAACTTTCACACAGTAATTGTTCAAACTCTCTCCAGACTCCAAAGCCCGTACAGCAAGAGCATAGTGCAATTCATTCCCGACACGGAGCTGGAATTTACCGGAGTATTTTCTCTCTGCCGTGGCCGGAGGCAGCGGTTTTCCATCCTTATGATAGATTTCTATCCACTCATCAACTATCTGACACAATTCATGGTACACTTCTTCTTCATTACTTCCATGACAACATTTACCGATCCAACCAGGGACTGAGCCAACATAGCATTGATCCTCTTCCGACCATTCAACGATTTTTAAATATCTGTCTCTCTCTTTCATTTTTGAGTCTCCCTTATCTTTTGAATAAATAACTTTTCCTGATAGGGTTTCGCATCATCGCCGAGGTTCCCACTTATGGTACAGGCTATACCATTTTTTTCATGCAGGTAATTTCTATGGTCACCTTTTCCCCCACGATTAATAAATCCTGCTTT
>JBFMGN010000706.1:0-2514 GCA_040752435.1 Spirochaetota bacterium | reverse complement strand
ATCAAGGCTCTGGGGGAAAAGCACCGGGTGGGGAGGGAGCGGAAAGCGGCGGGGTAGTATTTATGCCAGGCGAAAAACTTCAGGACATACAACCCCCTGCATCTGGAGATATAGGCGTGGAACCGATGTTCGACCAGAACCAGTACCCTTTCGAAGAACTGGAGGATCTGGAAAAGCCTCTCCTTGAAAATTTCATGGGTATGAGGGTGACACCCGACTACTTCGCAATGTATGAACTATCGGTTGCCGAAGGTTCTCTTTTCACCGAAGAGGACATCGTTCAGGGGAATCCGGTCCTTGTTCTCGGCCATGAGCTGGCAAAAAGATTGTTTACGGATGGAACAGCGCTGAATAGGAGGATTCGTCTTAATGGGATCGTCTACACGGTGATAGGGATTCTGGTTCCGGAACGCTACCGGGAGAGTGAAAATGACTCCATGGCTTTTGCTCCGTATCCGGTGCCGGGACTCCGATTCCCGAAGGGAAAGAAAGGCGGGGTGGCTTATGGTTTCGGTTCGCAGTCTTTAGTTCTTACCTTTGGGGTAAAGGCGACTGCCCACCTCAAACAGGCTGTCGGGCAGTTGACCGCCTATTTTACCAGACAGTATGGGGAAGACAATTTTACCATCACTCCTCGATGGGATCAGGCGAAAGAAAATCAGAAAAAACATAACAGGCTCTTCGTTGTTATCGGATTCCTGGCCGGCTCAGCGCTTCTTATCTCTTCCATCACTATCTTCAATCTCATGACGATTCGGATGATCCGCCGGGCAAAGAGCATCGGCATCTTTCGCTCGTTCGGCGCCACACGGATGGACATTTTTGCCGTTTTTCTCGGAGAATCGTTGATACTCGGATTCCTCGGCGGGATTCTCGGTTTTCTCCTTGCACCCCTCCTGTACCGTGTACTTCTGAACTATCTTATCCCTGCAAGCTGGAGTATTAGTCTGACAACCGGTATCAACTGGCCTGTTATGTCCCTGTCGCTTATTGGTGCGATGTGCATCAATCTTGTTTTTGGAGTTTTTCCGGCATTTCGGGCTTCACGGACATCTGTTGTAGAATCCATCCGTGCTGAATAAAGTGTATAAAGAAGTTTCGCTCAAGAGAACACGGGAAAAGAAGATGAAGAATTTCGCACAGAGAACACAGAGAGCACGGAGGAGAATAATATGTTGAGTTCGCTTAAATCCCTGGGATTTCGTTTCACCCGCGACCCGCTCCGCATGATCCTGATTCTGGTGACGGTCGCGGCGGGAACCACGGTGCTTATCCTTTCCTTGAATCTCAGTCTCGAGCTTCGAATGCTCTTAAGGGAAGCAATACCCGAAATAGGAAGGCGAGTGGCTATCGCCAATGCTGAAATCAAAAAGGACGGCAGCATTGATTGGCAGATGCCGCCCCGGTTCAGAGAAGGGGATGGGAAAACCCTCCTAAGCGAGTACCCGAACTTGCATTTCATCACTCCCATCGAGCGTATCCCATGGAACAGGCTCCGGGTGGGAGAATCGCTCTATCAGCCCCGGAGCGTTCTGGCAACAGGCGCCGATTATGCCGCTCTCATGGATCTTCACATGGTCGCCGGTTCCTTCTTTACGGCAGAAGACGTGGAGAAGAGGAACGGCGTAATGGTACTCTCCGAGCCGGCTGCCAGGGTTCTCTTTGGGAGCGCCGCGGATGCGGTCGGGAAAACAGTTTCATCCCACCTCTCACAAACGATTGTACGGATTGGCCCTGAAGGGCCACAAAAGGATGGAGGCCTTAAGACGATTACACTGGAGGAGACCTATACAGTGATCGGGGTATTTCAGGCAGTTTCCAGCATCCAGCGGGAAGCGTACGCTGTGCCGGAGATCCTCATTCCCTATACGGCTTTCATCCCAAAGAACAGCCCCATGATTATCCGAACCTTCATTGCCAAAGCCTCCAGGGATGAGGCGGGCAAGGTTGAAGGAGATATCAAAGGCATACTCCAGCAGATTCACGGAGAAGATACCAGGGTGAGTGTATGGGAAGGGAACCCGCTTCATCCCTCCACCTATATCGAGAATACCAGGGACTCGATAAAACGCTTCTCCACTGTTCTGAGTGCTTTGGGCGTTTTTGTGCTCATTGTAAGCTCATTCGGGATATTCAGTATCATGATGGTCGAGATTCTGGACCGGGGCAGGGAAACAGCGATGCGCAGGGCAGTCGGTTCGACCCGGAGGGGGATCATCTGCCGCCTCGTGGGACAGGCGGTGTATCTGACTCTCTTCGGGGCTGTTATTGGAATTTGCCTCGCCTGGATCTTCAACGGTCTCCTCATCCAGGTGCTGGTTCCGTACCTTGAAACCGCGGGAGTCAAGCCCGAAGACATCACCTCCCCAGGGCCGAATCTGATCGCGGCGGCCCTCTCGGTTACCGCGGCCGTGGCTGCAGGAGCACTGTTTGCCTTTTTCCCCGCTTTCATTGCAGCGCGCCTGCCGGTCGTGGAATGCCTGCGTGAAGAATAGGCACATCTGCCGCAGGGGG
>JBFMGN010000705.1:0-2514 GCA_040752435.1 Spirochaetota bacterium | reverse complement strand
TTTTGTAAAGCGTTCTCTTCTTCTCGCCTGCACCTGGCGACAAACCCTTTATCCGTGATTCCAGAGAGGTTTATACGAATATTATAGGCTGCAATTATCGCGGCCGCCCGGACTAGCTGCACGGCCGCACCGGCGTCGGAACAGGCGTTCCTGTTTCCGAGCCGGGTAACCTTATCCGCCATACCCATCACTGTCGCCAGGGTCTGCAAGGTCGAAAGGGGAACACGGGTGGCTTCTTTTAACGCCGCCTGGATTGCCCTCTGCTTTTTCGCCTTTTCCTCATTGGCCGTTTTGGAGAGTTTCAAGGTTTGCGAAACCTTTAAGTAGGCAGCAGTATCTTCTTCCATAAGCTCCAGCAATCGGGTTGTAAGACGCTCCGATTCTTCTTTGAGCGGCTCCAGGGTTTCCCACGCGTCCCGGTACTTCTTCTTTCCCAGGGTAAGAGATACCACCATGCGCGCAAGTGCCGAAGCCAGGGCACCGCACAGCGCGGCCGCACTCCCCCCGCCTGGGGCCGGCTCCTCGGATGCAAGCCTGCTTACAAACTCCTCAACTGTAAGCCGGCCTAATCCCGGCGCAGTTTTATCATCCATCGGCTCTCCTCTTTTTTCGGCTTTCTCCGGTTGATGAGTTTACTGCCAGCAGGTCAAGGAGCCGCAGTTCGATAACCTGGTTGGAATCCAGGCCTGCAAGCTGCAGGTAGTATGAGAGGCTGTCCAGCACCGCCTTTAACGGGATCAGCCCGTGGACCTCGGTTTCTACGACAGGAATACCCCACCGTTTCGCTTCCGTTCGGATAAGCTCTGTTACCCGGTAGAGCGGATTTTTTTCAAAATCCACGATATTCATGCTTACCTGGGTAAGCCCCCGGTCTTCCAGGAAAACCCCAATCCCTTTCACGTGGCAGAAACCGCCGCTTGAGGCCCTCACCGCCCGGGCTATCGATTTGGCCACGTCTAAATCCCTGGTACCGAGATTTACGTTAAAGGCTACCAGGCACTGCCTGGCACCGATAACTGTGGCACCGGCGGTAGGATGCAGCCGCGGCTCGCCCACATCCGGATGCCGTTTTGCCTCGACAACTTCGGTTTTAAGGGCTTCGTACTGCCCCTTTCGAATCGCTTCCAGCCGCTTCCTTTCCGGTCTTAGGGCAGATTCTTCGTAAAAATAGACCGGGACGCCCGTCTCCCGGTAGTATCGCCGGCCAAACTCGCGTGAAAGCTCAACGCACTCCTCCATGGAGATGTTTCGAAGCGGGGTAAAAGGGATTACATCCACCGTTCCGATACGAGGGTGGGATCCCCGGTGTTGCTCTAGATCGATGGAATCGATGGCAACCCTGGATGCCTCAAGGAGGGCTGCCTGTATGGGGCCAGGTTCACCGGCCAGGCTAACCACGAGGCGGTTATGGTTGGGATCCGCCCGGTAATCCAGCAGGGCGCACCCCCTTTTTCCCCGGAAAGGAGCGACAATTGCCTCGATCACCACCTGTCTTCTTCCCTCGCTGAAATTGGGTACACATTCGATCAATTTTCCAGCCATTTCGCTACCCCCTGAAATGACAGGCAGCCAGATGCCCCTGCCTGCTCTCCTTAAGCGGCGGTTCCTCCCGGCTGCAAATCTCGGCCGCATACAGGCACCGGGTTCGAAAGCGGCATCCGGAAGGAGGATTTATGGGACTGGGAACATCTCCTTCCAGGATTATCCGCTTACGTACCAGGGTCGGATCGGGAACTGGAACGGCGGAGAGCAGGGCCTCGGTATAGGGGTGAAGAGGATGGCTGTAAAGCTCCCCGGTTTCGGCCAGCTCCACAATTTTCCCCAGGTACATAACCGCAACCCGGTTGGTTATGTGTTTTATTACGCTTAAGTCGTGGGCTATGAACAAATAGGAAAATCCGAACTTCGCCTGCAAATCTTCCAAAAGATTAATAATCTGAGCCTGGATAGCTACATCAAGCGCCGAGACCGGCTCGTCGCACACGATGAGCCTGGGATCCAAAGCCAGAGCCCGGGCGATTCCGATTCTCTGCCGCTGCCCGCCGCTGAACTCGTGGGGATACCGCTTCCGGTATCCCGGATCCAATCCCACTGTATCTAAGAGATAACACACCCGTTTCTCCTTCTCCGTACCGGTTGCAATGCGGTGAACAAAGAGCGGCTCGCCGATTATATCCTCTATTGTCATCCGGGGATTAAGAGAGGCAAAGGGATCCTGGAAGATTATCTGCATGTGCCGCCTTGCAACCCGTAACTTTTCCTTGCTCAATTCTACCAGGTTGATACCCTCGAAATACACTTCGCCTGCGGTGGGCTCGAGCAGGCGGAGAACAACCCGGCCGAGGGTGGTTTTCCCGCACCCCGACTCTCCCACCAGGCCGAGAATTTCCCCTTTTCTGAGGGAAAAACTGACTCCATCCACGGCCTGGACGTTACCCACCACCCTCGAAAAAATCCCACCTTTAATGGGAAAGAATTTTTTTACGTTATTAAGCCTTAACAGCTCATTGTTTT
>JBFMGN010000704.1:0-2516 GCA_040752435.1 Spirochaetota bacterium | reverse complement strand
ATATAACGCAGGAAGTCCAGTGCGGTTTCCATGTTTTTGCTGTCCCTGGATACGACAAACATTTCAGCCACACCACCCGTCGGGAGCATTTCATCCTCCGTTTTAAGCGGCGGCCTGCGAACATAAAAAGCGCCGAAAAAAGAAGACCTTTACTAAAGGCCTTTTTACTCTTTTTCTTTAATAACTTCGTTTATTATTAAAAACCTGATATTACTATTTGTCAAGTTATTTTTATAACATTCCTATTTATATTTTATAATATTATACTATTTATCTTGACATAACTTGACATAATCGGTTATTGTGTCATTCTTTCTATGAAAAGCCCGATATAGTCCCCCTGGAGAGCTGGCTTGCGCCGGAAGTCGCAGAAAAATTGATAAAGATTCTTGACGTAGATACATCCAAAGGTGATTTTGCCCTTGCAAAGCGTCTCGGCCATGATTTTCTCTATCGGGCGGTGAAAAGAACGGTATGGGGCAATGTCGATACCCGCCGGGTCATGTCGCACGGTTCGATTATGGATGTAGTCAATGAGGTAAAGAACGTGCTCGGCACCGAATCCAGGGACGTAAAAGTTACAAGGATCGTATAGAGGAAAAGCGCGTTTATAGCGTTTCCCTGTAGACTTCTTTTCCCCAGGAAACGACTAATTTTATATCTGCCGGCCCTGCCCGGTGAACAACGGCTGAGTATGGGTCACGGCAATTTCGGAGATTGGCAGAGTTAATATTCAAGGCGATGAAGCTGGCTGCGCTGCCCGGCTCTGCAAAGATTACCGCCTTAATCGGTTTCCCTTCAAGCACCTCTTTTAAGGCAGCCAGGCCCTCCCAACCTCCCTCACGAAAATCACCGAAAGCCGTTATTCCGTTAGCCCACATCTCGCGCATAGAGTCAGCCAGACTCTGCCGTAATTCCCGAGCGGATAGCTGCTTGAGGTAACGGTACTTCAAACCGTCAGGGGGGCTGACAGCGCGCTCGGTCGGCAGGCCGACCCCGGCTTCTTTGGCAATCGAGTCGCTGATGTGGGTATGAGCGTTTACAAAGGCCGGAAAGACTAAAGCGCCGCCTAAATCTAGCCCCTCCGGTATTCGGCCTGAACCAATGGCTGCAATCCGATCATCCTCCACAACCAGGTAAGCGTCTTCTCGAACTTTAAGCGCTGTACCTTCCAGCAGCGTTGCATTTTTAAATACCAGGGAAGGTTTCATGGTTCGTCATCTTCCCGGTTCAAGACTGTAAGCAGCAAGCCGGCGAGCTCTTCAGCGAGAGCGCTTAGAACCTCCTTGCCCAGCCGGGCAGTGGCGCCGTTAGGATTTCCTATTACCCCGGAGGAGGCAAAATCCTCGGCCTGCCACGGCACATTCAGCCGCACATTGGCGATATCCAGAGGAGAGCCTTTCCAGGGCGCTGGATAAGATTGTTCTCGCACCTGGTCCGGGTACAGGCTGAGCATCAAGGCGGTTTCCACCTCTCCGGCGTGGAAATCAAGCTCTAACGCGTAGCGGCGGATCGTCTCGCTGTCATATACCTCAAACAGATACGCGATAAGGCCGGTTTCCTCGCGTATCGCCCTTAACGCGACGCGCAGCACCGCCGTGTTCCCCCCGTGAATCAGCCTTTTCATTTTACGCCGCCAAAGGTTAATCCGCTCACATAGTACCTTTGCAGCAGGAGCGAAATGAGGATAACCGGAATAATGGCAAACCCTCCCATGGCAGCCATATAAGTCCAGCCCACGCTTAACTGGCCATAGGTACTCAGCATGCCTAAAGGCAGAGTAGCGGTCTCCGGGGCAGTCAGAGTCAGGGCGAATAAAAAATCATTCCAGGAAAAGATGAAGGCAAAAAGGGCGGAGGTGACCAGTCCCGGTTTGCTTAAAGGGATTGCGACCTTTAAGAAAGCCTGTACCGGAGTGCAGCCGTCGATAATGGCGGCTTCTTCCAGGTCGACCGGGATATTTTCAAATATTCCGGACATGAGCCAGGCGGTAAAGGCCGAATTATAGACTGTATCAAGAAGAATTACCGCGGTCCGGGTGCCGAACAAACCTACAGCCTGCATAATCACCCGGAAAGGCAGGACGATGATTATCGGTGGCAGGGCGCGGGTCAACAGGATGAACATTAACAAGGTGTGTTTACCCCGGAATTTAACCCTGGAAAAAGCATAACCGGCCGGAACACCAAGCAGCAGGGATATGACCATGGTGCCTAAAGAAATAGAGCTGCTGTTAAAGGTCCATTGTACAACGGGCATAGTCGTAAATATATATTTAAAATTGGTCAGGGTGGGGGTGAAGATCCACTGCGGCGGGAGCTCGAACATGGCTATTTTTTGTTTTAAAGAGGTAGCAGCCAGCCAATAAACCGGAAAGAGAAAAAAACAGACAAGCATGAGGATTATCAAAACCCGAAACACCCCAAGTATTCTTTTTTTAAAGCGGTAACCGGCCGAAATTGTCATCTGATTCCCCCCCATCTCTTAGAATAAAGCATGTTGACGAATACAATTCC
>JBFMGN010000703.1:0-2517 GCA_040752435.1 Spirochaetota bacterium | reverse complement strand
CTTATTAAATTCACAATACTCCATGCTGCTAAAGTATCACCACCACGAGTGTATAAATATAAAGATATTTTATCTGATTTATCTATTTTATCTAATATTGTAATAAAATAATTTAATACTTCTTGATGTATTTTTGTCTCCCAACCTCTCCTATCTCCTGTAACATAAACAATTACTTTCGATTTACGAGATTCTTCTAATTCTTTGTAAAGATTTTTCCGTTCAATATATCCCATATAAACAAAATCTACACTAGATTTATAATAAAATCTATGGTGGGAATAAATATTTTTATCAAGGTATTTATCTATTATCTCTATTTTAACTAATATTATTCAATATAACGTCGCGCTTCAGCCGCCGACCGACTGCGACGAGCGGCGCTCGCGCCCCCAACGGCGATGACCACGCGAAAGTAGCACTGCAACTCGGCGCGTATGGGCGGTCGCCTGCAAGCGCCGGTTATGCGAGGTGTGGGCCGTAGTTCACTTGTGATTCTCTTTTGAGTTTCCCGTCTGCTTTGACTTCTTCAATCTGCTCAAAGCCACATTTACAGTATTGGCAGTTGTGCCAAGTAGTTCGGCAATCTCCTTTGGCTAAAAACCCATAGAATCGAGCTTGCTAATCTGCTTCGTCTGTGAATTTCCAGCCAAAAGATTGTGAGCCAGAAGTCTCTTGATGATCTTCAACTCGTGCAAGATATTCTTCTGAATGGTCTCATCCATTGGCCGCCTCTTTTTTTGTCTTGTACTTTTTTGTTGGAGCCAATTGACTCACGCGACCTTTAGATACTCTTAGAGCTTTGGCAATGTTTTCCCCTTTTACCTCTTGGTGTTGTAGGAGCAGAATCAGAAGTCTTCTTATGTCACCCAAATCATCTGCTATTTGATCGAGTTTCTTGTCGTTCATTTTTGTCTCTCTTTTTGTAATAGATGACATCTTGAATTTTTTTACATGATTTTTTTAATCAGCGCTATTATCGTATCCAGATTCCAATCATCAATTTCTCCTGGACTCTCGACTATGTGATAAAGCGAATGTACCTTGTCGTTGGCATCATTCTTGAACGGCTTTAGCTTCTGGTGCAAACGCTCTATTGCTTCTTTCCGTTCGATATCGAATTCGTTTCGCTTTCCGTAGAGGTTGTCTAACACTACGCTGAAGTCTTGATTTCTCCCCCTTGTCGTGTCGAAATATAGATCACGATTAGTAGGATACTTCGCTTTCAGTATCTCAATGATCAAATTTTCAAATACTTTCCGAGTAAGCACAAAGACACACGTGTAACAATGATTAGTATAAGCTTTATTGATCTCTGCTATGTGCTTTCTCAGAAAATGGTCGGTAGTCTCGAATTGTATGATATCTTTTGTTCGTTTCTCCGTCCTGGCCTTCTTTTTACCTTTCAGTGTTGGTACTTTTTCAATCTTGACAAGCGGAATTGTCAATTTATCTTCTTTGCTAATCAGTCTTAATACTGATTTACCATGTTGTGCGGCATAGATCTGTGCAACAGCGTTCAAGGTGGACTGTGAATAGTCCCGTTTTAGTCTTGAGATTTCTGACCTAATTGTGCTTACTGGCTTTTCTAGTCTCTCGTGAAGAAAGTTTAGAACTTGAGGATTGAGCTTGGGTTTGTTAGACATTCTTAGTTCCTCATTTGTGAATCACGAGTTATGTTCTTTTCCGCAGGGCCGACCTTGCCTGATATATTGTATTCTATTGTTTTGTCAATAACAACGGCAATCTGGTAGTTATAGCAGCTTTTTACCTCGCAGAAAGGGTGCTTTCCCTTAAAGCAGTATAACCGTTTTCCCGGTTAAGATATGTTGTAGCCGTATAAGTCGGCTCCGAAGGTGAAATTTGCAACACTTGGTCGATTCTTGTCGGTCTTCCTGTTCACGTATTCTCCATTGCCCATCAAACATGGTCAGCAGAAGAGTGGCATCGAATATTTGAATTTTACGTCAGGATGTTTCCCTTTCCACCACTACTTCGTCTTTTAACTCTAACCCAAACATTTGCGCCGCATTCCCTTCCCTGACGGCTATTTCCAGGAAACCCGAACTCCCCCAGTAGGCGAGCGCTTCGCCTGCGGCCACCTCCGAGTAATAGCTCATCAGGCCTGGAATAATTACAGGCTGTCTG
This sequence comes from Spirochaetota bacterium, assembly GCA_040752435.1. Taxonomy (GTDB): domain Bacteria; phylum Spirochaetota; class Spirochaetia; order SPDA01; family JBFMGN01; genus JBFMGN01. The sequence goes on along the minus strand of JBFMGN010000703.1, from coordinate 369 downwards.
CCGTGGCATAGCGGCTTGCTCCCTGGAGTGGGAATGTTGATTGTACAGGCCATGGAGGAAAAACCGAAGAATTTTTGGTAATCTGCCCGGTGAATAGAGGTAATGCAATTCCCAAACCGGTCGATGTGGATCACCTTGCCGATGATGCATTGTTTTTGTCGTAAACCGACTTCAACCTCGGGGCAGGCACTTGAAGCATCCGACGAAAAGTCCGGAAACACCTCTTTCAGCACCACAGGCTTAACCTTTTCTCCGGTTATGAACTCAACTCCTTTTACCGCAGCAATACTTACAAGGGGAGCGAACAGATCACGGCCGTGGAACGTATTGCTCCAATTTGGGTTGGTATGTTGTATTTCTTCTATTGTT
>JBFMGN010000702.1:0-2517 GCA_040752435.1 Spirochaetota bacterium | reverse complement strand
GCCTACGACTACGGGAATTATCCTGAGGCTTTATCTATTTTAGAATCTTACACGAATAAAAGTGACACTGAAAATCCCGCGCTGGCACTTTTCAAAGGGGATGTACTGATTGATGGCGGTGATTACGAGTCGGCGGCCGGAATATACAAAGCGATTATAGAAGAATTCCCCCGTTATTCCTGGGAACCCTATGTGAATCTCGCCTGGCTCGGGGAAGAAAAAGGTCTTACTGAAAAGGAACCTGATATAAATATTCTCAAGTACTTAATCCAGGCCGGCGACTATTTCCCCGAAAAAAAAGAGGTTGTATTACCCCTGGCGTTATTTTTCATAGAGCAGGAAAGATACGACGAAGCCCGGCAAGAGTTGGATACATATCTGGCTGTAAATCGAAAGGACCCGGATACCGGTCTTATGTATCTCCAGGTACAGGGAGCCTACCAAAATCCCGCCCGGTATACCGCCGCGCTCTGGGATCTATTCAACCGGAACCCGGAAAACAGGATAATCGGCCGGTACTTCGGGTGGTATCTCCTCGGCCTGAACGATTTCGGCAGTTTGAACATTCTCCTTAAGAGTTCGGAGGAATCACAGGGAAAAGAGGGTTGGATACTTTTCTACCGCGGGGTAATGGAGGCTTTAACGGGCAATACGGAAACGGCGATCGAACTCTTACAACAATCGTATGAGGCTCAACCTCTGTGGACAACACTCTACAACCTTGCCCGATTGTATCTTTTAAACGGCAGTTATGAGACTGCCATCGAATATCTACGCCAAGCGGATACATTATATATATCGAAAAGCAGAGATCTTAAAAAAAATCCTGAACGGGCGGATATTCTGATTCAGATTGCAAACGCCATGTACTTGCTAGGCAAAATTGAAGATGCAAAGCGCGACCTGAAGTATGCGCTGGATGCAGATCCTGCCGACATCGAGGGTACTCTCTTGATGAAGAAGCTTGAAGGAGAGGATAAAAAATGATATTCTTTCACGGCTGATATGGAAAGGAGTAAATATGGCAAAAACAAATGATACCTCCAATTGTCTTATAGGGGAAGGCTCCGTTTTTGATGGAAGATTCATGGTGGAAGGTTCAATCAGAATCGAAGGCAAATTTCAGGGTGATATAAAAACCGATGATCAACTAATCGTCGGTCCTACCGGAAAGGTAAAAACGGATATTATCGCCAAGAAGGTTACTATCGCCGGTACGATCATTGGAAATATTGCCGCTTCAGAAGAAGTAAATCTATTACAGACCGGAAAGGTTTTGGGGAATATAACCACGCCCAAGTTAAATGTAGAACCCGGGGTAATTATCGAAGGTAAAGTCACTATTACCGCAAACTCTTCAAATTCGGTGGGTGAAATAATCAAGGAATCATTCGGTGAAGATACTGACAAATTATTTGCCGTTATTACAAAAAAGCCATCGAAAGAAGAGAGCGGTAAAGGGAAAAATGATAAAACTTAAGAATTCTGATGAAATTTGCAAAATTCGTGATGCATCAGAAATCTTAGTTGAGGTTTTTAAAGGGCTTAAAAGTATGATTGCGCCCGGTATTACGACGATTGAGCTTGATAAATTTGCAAAAGATGTGGTAATAAAACGGGGTGCACAGCCTGCATTTCTCCACTATATGGGATATCCGGCCACATTATGTACATCAATCAATCACGAAGTAATTCATGGCATCCCCTCTAAAAGAAAGCTTACCGAGGGAGACATCCTAAGTCTTGATCTTGGGGTTAACCTTTCGGGTTTGTATAGCGATGCCGCGATCAGTCTGCCGGTTGGAAAAGTTTCAGTCGAGGCATTGCGCCTGCTTAAAGTTGCAGAAGAATGTCTCTATCTCGGTATCGAACAGGCTGTTACAGGTAAGAGAATTAAAGATATATCGGCTGCAGTTTACAGGCATGCTTCGCACGCCGGATACGGGGTCGTCCGTCAATTTTGCGGCCACGGCGTTGGTTTTTCGCAGCACGAGGACCCCCAAATACCCAATTATATCGGGCCCGGTCCTAATCCACGGGTGAAACAGGGGATGGTGCTGGCAATTGAACCGATGATAAATATCGGCTGTGATGAAGTTGAAATTCTTGAAGATGGCTGGACTGTGGTTACAGCCGATAAAAAACTATCGGCGCATTTTGAACATACAATCGCAATTCTTAACGACCACACCGAGATACTAACTTTGTTAAATTAATATATGAGCCAATTTCAAAAATCAAGGGAAATTAGCCACGGAAGTACACGGAATTACACGGAAAAATATTTTAAATATTTACAATACAAAGAAATAAAAAATTTCTTACAGTCCGAGTTTTTCCGCGTGCTTCCGTGGCTACCCTATATGCTGACCCGAACTTCTCGCCCTCGAAGGGGACTACCCGCCTTTGCCGCCCTAAGAAATTTCACACAGAGTACACAGAGATTAAGGAGCGCAATAAGGACGCACGCAACAATGCAAGGCTGCACCTCCCTTCCTTATAATACTGAAAGTCCCA